>JACUTX010000064.1 GCA_014859615.1 Desulfuromonadales bacterium
AATTATCAAAGATCAAACAGAAATTTACTATTTTAAACTCACTGATTCAGGTGATCGGTTTGGCTTTTCTTTTTTTCGGCAGCATGATGGTTTTTTTCGTTAATGGCTACGAGGTAATGGTTAGGTGTTTGGTTTTAGAAGAGAGGCTAGTTAGTGGGAAGCTTATCTTAATAGGATATATATTTTTAATATTAGGTGCACTGTTCTTTTTAGATAGAATCTATACAAAACTCCAGAAGCCTTGAAGCCCGTGTGACTCTCCACGGCGTTCATTCTCGGGCCTGACGGGACGCTGTTGCTTGATTGCTTTACCAAACGAACAAGACTAACGATGTCAAGGATATGGTGTCAGGAATTTTCAGCTATTTCGGATCAATCAATGAAGTCTGCATGGCAAATTGCAGGGACATAATGGAGGCAAGGTACTTTTTGATGTGCGGTCGCAAAACCAAAGAGATCCGGCCGATGGGGGAGGCGACAGAATACAGCTACGCCGCCAACGGTCTGCTCAAGAGTGCCACCGACTACAGCTACAACGTCGCCAGTTGGCTCACCGGCATCGACACCGTCGGCCCGCAAGGGGCGATTCTCAGCCGTGCCTACAGCTTCGACGGCGTCGGCAATATCGAGAGTCAGCAGAGCGAGCGCGGCCCTTATCACTACGGCTACGATGCCACTTATCAGCTCACCAGCGCTGAGGGTCTTTCACAACCGACCGCTGATAATGTGTCCCGCCCCGTCGGGCGGCTTGTGTCCGGATTGACAAGCAAACCAGTTTCCATAGACCTTCGAATAAACTTCCTCTCTTCGCATTCCGCCATGGCTTTTGGCGCATAACGGCCCCCGCCGACGCTTGCGGCGAGTCGTCCCGGTTTTACCCTCCAGACTGTTACCCGCTTTCACAGGCCGGGACTTCATCACTACTACGGATTCATCTGCCACCTCGCTTCGCTTCGATCCAGACTTGGGTTCCCCCTTATGCCGGTTCTTATTCAGAATCTGACCGCTCGAATCCTGAAACAATACGAGGCTTCCCCAGTTACCTCTGACTCCCTGTGAACGACCCCATCCTCAATCACGCTACGGGTCTGATCAGGTATTGGGCTTTGCGCTATTTGGCACGCTTACCCACCCGTAGCGCCGAAGCAGGTTCGCTTACGCTATGTGCCGTTCACTTCCTATCGCTTCCTTCAGACCCTGCCGTTACCAGCAACGCCCTTGCGATTCGGATTGTCTTCCCCCTGATCGGGGTGACACCCGTATCTTGCAACGGGCCGGGTTTGTAAGCTCCGCTGGGCAAACCAAAAAAAAGGCGGCCCGATCGGGGCCGCCTTGTCTATTTCTGATATTATGCGCTGACTACAGCGTCATATGCACCGCTTTGATGAAACGGGCATCAACCTCTTGACGAATCCGCTCCACCGTCGCTTCGTCGGCGGGGGAATCGATGGAGAAGACCACCATCGCCTCCCCTTCGTCTTTGCGGCGACCGAGATTCATATTGCCGATATTCACCCCGGCTTCGCCGAAGATGGTGCCGATTTTGCCGAGCATGCCGGGACGGTCTTCGTAACTGATCACCAGCATATGTTCTTCCGGGGTGAAGTCGGTCATGAAATCCCGCATCTTGACGATTTTCGGAATCCCTTCAAACAGGGTCCCGGCGATAGTCCGCTTCTCATCGCCCGATTCGATCATCAGGGTGACCAGGCTGGAGAATGATTCCATTTCACTCGAACGGACTTCTGCGATCTCGATCCCCATATCGCGAGCCACCAGTCGGGCATTGACCATGTTCACATCGGTATCGGTCTGTTCATTAAGCAGCGCCGCCATACCGCAGACGGTGAGCGGGGCACAATCAAATCGGGCGAGTTTGCCGTTGTAGACAAATGTTACCTTGCTCGGATTGGCCGGTGCCAATTGTGAAATAAACTCGCCCATCTGACTGACCAGAACAAGAAACGGCTTCATCTGATCCATCAGATCCGGGTCGAACCGCGGAATATTGACGGCGTTTTCGATCGGTCGGCCGTCGAGATAATTGATGATTTCACGGCTGACATCGACCGCGACATTCTTCTGCGCTTCAAAGGTGTTGGCTCCGAGATGCGGGGTGACCACCATCTTCGGATGAGCAATCAGTTTTTTCAGGGTTTCTGTCGCCGGTGGCTCTTCGCTCCAGACATCGAAGGCGGCGCCGCAGGCTTTGCCGCTCTCCAGCGCTTTGAGCATCGCCTCTTCTTCAATAATGCCGCCGCGGGCGCAGTTGATGATGATGACGCCATCTTTCATCCCCTTGAAATGTTCAGCGGAAATCATGCCGCGGGTCTCGTCATTAAGCGGCGTATGCACGGTAATAATATCCGAGAAGCGAACGATCTCTTCGAGGGAGACCAGTTTGACGCTGAAATCTTCGGCCCGCTTTTCGGAGATGTACGGATCATAGGTGATGACATCGGCTTCGAACGCCCGGCAGCGCTTGGCAACGCGACCGCCGACCTTGCCGAGACCGATGATGCCGATGGTCTTCCCTTTGAGTTCATAACCGGTAAACGGCGCACGCTGCCATGCGCCGCTCTTCAGGCTGGCGTTGGCCACGGTAATATTGCGACAGAATGAGAGCAGCAGCGCCATGGTATGTTCGGCAGCCGAATTGACATTGCCGAACGGAGCGTTGACAACGATGATCCCTTTATTGCTGGCGGCATCGACATCGACGTTGTCGATCCCGACACCGGCCCGGGCGACAATCTTCAGCTTGGTGGCATGATTGACCAGCTCCTGATCGACCAGCGTGCCGCTGCGAGTGATGATTGCATCATAATTGCCAATCATCTGATGGAGCTCTGCGCGGCTCAGACCGAGACGGACATCAACCTGCACCCGTTCATCGTCGAGCAACTGCTGCAATCCGCTCTCAGCAATCTCATCGGTAATGATCACCTTCATCATTTATACTCCTCTTTTAAACTCGGTCTGGTTTGGTATTATCGGAAGCGGGGATTTTACGCTCCTCACCTGTAACTGTCAACGCCCTACCGACGCGCAGAAGACAAAAAGACGATCAGCCGTTTCTCTGTTCGAACTCCCGCATAAAGGCGATGAGTTTCTCGACACCGGCCAGCGGCATCGGATTATAGATCGAAGCCCGAACGCCGCCGACGCTCCGATGTCCCGGCAGGCCGTAGAGACCACGGGCTAAAGCTTCGTCGAGAAATTTTTTCTCCAGGTCGGCAGACGGCAGATTAAAGGTCACGTTCATCAACGAGCGGCTGTCAGGCTGGGCAAAACCGAGGTAGAAACCGCTGCTGTCGATCTGCGCATAGAGCTGCGCCGCCTTGGCACGATTGCGCGCTTCTATTGCGGTCACCCCCCCTTCGTTTTTGAGCCACTGCAGCACCAGCTTGACAACATAGATAGCAAAGGTGTTGGTGGTGTTGGTCAGCGAATCGTCCTTGGCACAGGTCGCATAGTTGAGCAGGAGCGGCGTCTGGTCTGAGGCGAAGCCGAGCAGATCATCGCGAATCACCGCCACAGCCATGCCGGATGGACCGAGGTTCTTCTGAAGGCCGGCGTAGATCATGCCGAAGCGGCTGTAATCGATCTTCCGGGAGAGGATTTCCGAAGTCTGATCGGCGATCAGCGGGACCGAGCCGGTCTTGGGAAAATCAGGCCACTGCGTGCCGAACAGGGTGTTGTTGCTGGTCAGATGCAGGTAGGAGGCATCCTGCTCGATAGCGGCCAAAGAGACGGTCGGCAGACGATCAAAATTGCTGCTGGCGCTGCTCGCGATCACCCGGATATCACCGTAGGGGGCTGCATCCTTAATCGCCAGACCGGCGAAATTGCCACTTTCGATGTAGAGACATTTTTTCGATGACGTGCGCCCGGCAAGATTCATCGGCAAAGCTGAAAACTGCATCCGCGCGCCGCCGTGCAAAAACAGAATCCGGTAATTCTCCGGGACGTTGGCCAGTTCACGAAACAGCCTCTTCGCCTCGGCAAGAATTTCGCCGAACTCCTGACTGCGGTGACTGATCTCGATCACCGAGACCCCCATCCCGTGGTAATCGAGAAATTCGTCACGAATCTGTTCCATCACCGGCACCGGCAGCATCGCCGGACCGGCCCCGAAATTATAAACCTTGTCTGCCATCCTTTTACTCCTTGATAGAGAATCTCCCCTCTGGTTTGGCCCGGACTATATCACCGGTTTTCTTCACCTTCAATCCCTGCACGCGCCGTAGCGAAAAAAGTTTTCACGGCGGCCTGCACCTCGACGGTTGAAGCGGCAAGGTAGGTGACGTCGGGGAGTGATCGGACAAACAGACGCCCATAATGCCGCTGGCTGACCCGGGCATCGAGAATCAGAACGACACCCCGATCATTCCGATGCCGGATCAACCGCCCGAACCCCTGTTTAAAGCGAATCACCGCCTGCGGCACGGTGTAATCCATGAACGGATCCCCCCCGCTTTGTTCGATCGATTCGGCGCGGGCTTCCAGCACCGGTTCCGACGGCACCCGAAACGGCAGACGGGCGATAATCACCTGCTCCAGCGCCCGTCCCGGCACATCGACCCCTTCCCAGAAGGAATCGGTTCCGAACAGCACGCTGGTCGAATCCTTGCTGAATTCCTGCAGCAGCCGATGCCGGTTCATCTCTCCCTGACGCAGGCACCGATAACCGCGCGCCTCAAGGATCGGAGCGAGCTCGGCATGCACGCGCCGGAGCATCGAATAGGCGGTAAACAGAACAAAGGTGCGCCCATCGGCAGCCAGGATCGCCTGCTCGATCTGCTCTGTGAGCATCTCTGCGTACCCCCGATCGCCCGGCATCGGGATATCTTTCGGCGCGGCGAGCAGCGCCTGGGTTTGGTAATCGAAGGGTGAGGCGAGCAGACTCTCGAGCAGACGCTGCGACGGCAGACGATCGAGACCGATCCGTCGCTTGAGATAATCAAAATTGTTATTCACGGTCAACGTTGCACTGGTCATGACTACGGTCTTGCTCCGCTCAAACAGCGTCTCGTTAAGCAGATTGGCGACACCCAGCGGCGCGACACAGAATGCGGTGATCACCCCCTGTCCGCGACCGACGCGCCCCTGCCGGACTTCAAACCAGGCGCAACTCGCCGCGTCATCGACCACAAACTGGCCAAGATCGGCGGCCAGAGCGTTCAGACGCAGACCGATGCCACCCAGATCGGTCTGCGGTGAGATAAAATGCTCATCGAGCTCTTTGGGGAGCTCGGCACAGAGATCGATCACGATGCGCAGCGCGGCGGCCAGCTCTTTGGTCTGTTTCGCCAGAGCGCGGATATCAGTGACCGCATCGTGCCAGAATGCGGTGCCGCGAAATGCCGGCACCACCCGATGGCGCAACTCTTCATTCTCGGTCACCTGCTTTTCGAGCCGAGCGGCAAGTCCGAGCCCCAACCTTTCAAACAGAGAGAGACTGTTGTCGAGCAGCTGCTGACGCAACCCGGTCAAAAGCTCAATCTGTTCATGCAAAGAGCGGTAGAGGGTATCGTAGTGATCTGGCAGACGATTGCCGAGCAGAACCAGAAAGCGCGGCAGCACCCCGCGCTCCGGCTTGCGTGGATGCCGGAGCCGATTCAGAATCCGGGCAAAAGTAAACCGGGTCGAGCGCGAAGAGAAATAGCTGGTGGCGACATCTTCGAGATGGTGAGCTTCGTCGAGAATAATCCGCTCCGACGGCGGCAGCACCGAGACGGCACCGTAATTATCGGTGCTTCTGCGCAAAGAGAGGTCGGCCAGCAATAAGGCGTGATTAACGACCAGCAGATCGGCCTGGGCCGCCTGACGGCGGGCTTTATAAAAAAAACAGCTGGCGTAGTGCGCACAATGTGCCCGGGCGCACTGATCGGCTTCGCAACGGACCTCTTCCCAGAGCGACTCTTCCGGCGTCACGGTCAGCTCTTCACGATCGCCGGTTGCGCTCTTCTCCGACCAGGCGAGCAGGCTTTTGAGCTCACTGAGCTGCTGCTCGTCAAACAGCCCGGTCTCGGCAAAAGTGATCTGCAAGCGCCGTCGACAGAGGTAATTCCCCCGCCCTTTGACGAGGACCGCATGAAAATCGAGTCCGGACGCCTCTTTAAGCAGCGGCAGATCCTTACGCATCAGCTGTTCCTGAAGATTAATCGTCCGGGTCGCCACGATGACTCGCTCGCGGTTCTGTTTGCTCCAGAGAATCGCCGGCACCAGATAAGCGAGACTTTTTCCGGTGCCGGTCCCGGCCTCGATCACGGCGATCCGATCCCGGTTAAACGCGTCGCCGACGGTCTGCGCCATCCGGAGCTGTTCCGGGCGCTCTTCGTAACCGGGGAGCAGGGCGGCGATGCAGCCGTCCCGGCCGAGAATCTCCTCAATCTGTGCAGGGTGTAGACTTTTGGTCTCGGTCGAAGCGAACGCTTCGACGACTCTATACACACTTTCAACAGAGTTATCCACAATATGAAAGCCGACACCGAGCCCACCGAGATGTCCGGCAATCTCAAGGTCGGCGGGCGACGGTTCAAGATTTCCGGAGGGGTGATTGTGGATAACCACATCGCCGAATGCGACCGACTTTAATATCGCCGGGACTGCGGTGGCGTTGCCACGGGCCAGAGTTGCAACATCGATCAGAGACTGATTGGCATCGGTCGTCGCAGAGAAAAAGACTTCGCGACCACCGGCGTCGGCAATCGCCGCCCGCAGATGTTTGAGAACAGCTGTTGAATAGTCATGCATGAAAAATAGAGTCTCCTTAAAAGTCGCGCCATTATAGAGCAAGCCGCCGGCAAAGGGAATCTTTGCGAAATTTTGGTATACTCCCTGTAATTACTGGCCACTTTTATAAAAAGGGGGCGCATGAGTGACGGAATTTTAAAAGATATCCTGGCGTTGGAACAGCAGATCGAAGCCGAGCTTGGTCGTGAACAGGAGCGGGCAGAGCGCTGGTTTGCCAACGTCTGCCGGGCGATTGATCAGGAGCTGCACGCCGAACAAGATGCGACTGAACGCGCAACGAAACAGCAGAGCGCCGCAGAGATTCGTTGCGCCCGGCAGGCGGCGGCGCAAAAACTTTATCAGGGGCGACGGCGGGCCAGACGCTTGATCGAATTACCCGAGCGGACTCTGCTGCCGTTCCTCGCCGAGCCGTTACAGACTGTTATGACCGGGAGAGCCGATGATTGTCCGCATGGTAAAGGTTGAAATCGTCGGACCAAAAGAGCTGCTGTTTGATGCGATTGACGCCGCTCGTCACCTCGGCGTTCTCCATCTTGAATCCGACCCGCAGAGCGCTGCCGGTCCCGACCAACTCCCGATCAGCTCTCTGCAACTTTCGGAAAACGGTTTTGAGGAACGTCTTTTTTTTGAAGAACTTGCTGACAAGATTTCGACGCTGCTGAAGATCCTGCCGCCCGGATCGTTACGAAAGAGTACCCTCCAACCGCTGCCGGTACTCGATATTATCGCCACAAAGGCAGAGAAACATCTCTCTTTTTGCCGGCAGCAGCGCGATCGACTGACCGAACTCGCAGATGAAGAGAAAGAGCTCGATGCCTTTCGCGGCTTGCTCCAGACCATAGAGCCGATGCTCAGCGGTATCGATCATCAGCACCGTATGCTCGATATATTTGGGCTCTCATTCAAAGATCAAGAGTCTTTCCATCGTCTCAGCACGCTGCTCGAAGAGCTGTTTGACGGGGAGGTTGTTTTGACAACAGCCGACACAGCGGCTGGCGACCGGGTCGGAATCGTGGCGATCGCAACCGGCGCAGGGGCCCGGCTTCGGTCGCTGCTTGAAACCGAGAATGTGCCGGAACTCGACTTTCCCGAAGAGTTTAAAAACGGCACCTTTGTCGAGAAGGTCCACTATCTTTCTGAGCGTCTGCGCCAGATCGATGCCGAACGCGCCCGGATCAAGGGGGAATTAACCCGACTGGGGCAGAGCTGGCGCCCGATCTATCAACAGGTTTACAACTGGCTGAGCCAGCAGCTCGATATCCTGGAAGCATCGGCGGCGGTGTTCGAAACCGGCATGTGTTTTATTATTATCGGCTGGCTGCCGCAAAAGCAGCTGGAGCGGATGCAAAGTTGCCTTGAGCAACGCTTCAAGGGGCGCGTCACCCTTGAGTCGATTGCGATCATGGAGAGTGATCTTGAACGGATTCCGGTCGCCTTGATGAATCCACGCTATTTCAAGCCGTTCGAACGGATGACTGCGCTGCTGCCGCTCCCCCGCTACAGCTCCTTCGATCCGACTCCTTTTCTCGGGATTTTTTTCCCGCTCTTTTTCGGCATGATGCTCGGCGATATCGGCTACGGTCTGATCCTGATTCTTTTTGCCTCTGGTCTGCTGATGCGCAACGGTCCGCCGCTTTTGCTCGATGCCGCCCGTATTCTCGGCGCATGCGGTCTGCTGACAATGCTGTTCGGCGGACTTTACGGTGAGCTGTTGGGCGACTGGGGGAGTCAGGCGCTCGGCTTGCAGCCGCTATTTTTTGAGCGGAGTCATGCCATTGTACCGATGCTCTATTTTTCTCTCTCTGTCGGCGGCATGCACATTCTCCTCGGGCTGGTTCTTAAAACGATCAGCAGCTGCCGCCATCACCTCTGGAAAGAGGGGGTGCTCAAGTTTCTTGAAATCATTGCGATTCTCGGTCTCTCTTTATTGTTTGTCACCTTCCTCTGGCCGGAGACGGGGCTCGAACCGGCGCCGTTTCTGTTGCTGATCTCAATAGCGGTTCCGGCCATGATTCTGCTCGGCGGGCTCCTCGCCCCGCTCGAACTTTTAAAGACGGTCGGCAATATTGTCTCCTACGCCCGGATCATGGCGATCGGCACCACCTCAGTTCTGCTCGCCGTCATCGCCAACCGTCTCGGCGGGATGACCGGAGATGTGATCGCCGGACTGCTGGTGGCTGGCCTTTTGCACACGTTTAATCTGATCCTCGGCGTCTTCGCCCCGACGATCCACGCACTGCGTCTGCATTATGTTGAATTTTTCAGTAAATTTCTGGAAGTCGGCGGGCGGCGTTTTGCCCCTCTCGACAAGAAAGAGCCTGACTAAAAAGGAGTCTTTATATGGAAAAAGCATATCTGGCATTCGCCGCCGCCCTGGCGATCGGTCTTCCGGCTCTCGCCACCGCCTGGGCCCAGTCACGTATCGGCGCAGCCGGAGCGGGGACTTTGGCCGAAAAGCCTGAGCTGACCGGCACAATTATCGTGCTGATCGCGATTCCGGAGACCATGGTCATCCTCGGTTTTGTCGTCGCAGCCATGATTCTGCTGATGCTCTGAACCAATGAGTCGCACGCAACTTAAAGAATCTCTGCGCGAAAAAGGGGAGACCCGGGGACGGGCGATCTGGGAAGAGGCCGAACAGAAGGCGAACCGCTACCGGCTTGAAGCCGAAGCGCATTATCGCAACCGGCAACAGCAGAGAGAATCCGAGTGTAAAGCAGATCTGACGCAGGAGCTGGAGCAGCTCGTCAGCCGTGCCGAAAAAAAGCTGCAACGGATCCGTCTGCAAAGCGAAGAGATTTTTTCACAGCGGCTCTGGCAGCTCGCCTGCAAGCAGCTCGTCGCGCTCCTCGCAGCAGAGAGAGACCGGTCGCTGCAAAGTCTGGCGGCCGAACTCCCTGGGTTATCCTGGGCGCAGATCACCGTCCATCCGCACGACCGACAGCAGGCTGAAAAACTCTTTGCCGGCGCTCTCATCGACACCGATCCGGCATTGATCGGCGGCCTGATTGCCGTAACCGCTGACAACGCCATTGCTGTCGACAACAGCCTGGTTAAACGGCTGACGCAGTTGTGGCCGCAACTTTGCGGAAATATTCTCGATGCGCTTGAGACTCTGCAGGAGGGAGAGGATGCACAGACTTCTGCTTGATCTGACAACCGCTGGCTACCCTCGCGATTTTCTCCTCGCCCGTCTGCACGGTCGGCGTCAGCGCCGGTCGAGACGGACCGGCAGGATGGGGGAGCCGCTTACCGATCCCTGGTCGACACGACAAAAAGAGCTCTGCTGGATCTACAAGACCATGGATCAGAAGACGCGCCGGGAGTTTGGTCTCTGTTTTCTCTATTTTGAACTCCGGCGTCTGCTGATTGCCCTGCGCCGTCTTGCCGGCCAGAATAGGGAGGGGCTTGAGCAGCTCGAAAGAGAGCCGCTTTTGAATCGTCAACTGGTTCGCTCTCTGCAGGGAGCGGCGACAGTGGTCGATGCGGCGCGCCGGCTCGATGCGGCGTTGACCGAAAAAAACCGCCCCGCACCGCGTCTGGAGCAGATTTTTCTCGAGCAGGGGGGGCGTAAAATGGAGGAACATCTGGTCAATCTTTTCTTTTGTTTTTCACTGTCCAGAGAGCATAAAGCGCCCCTGCGTCATTTTTTCGCCCAGTTGATCGATCTGCAGAATCTGCTCGCCCTGCTGAAAGCGCAGCGCTGGGAACTTCCGGAGCACCCTGTTCTTCTTCCGGGTGGAACCTACACCCCGCCACAGTGGCAAGCGCTCTTGCGCCCCGGACAGGAGCTGAAGCTGCGCCAGACTGTAAAGCGTTTCAGCGGGAGTGCTGAGTTCTCTGCCGAGAGTGTCGAGCATGCTGTATCAGGCCGGATTTTACGCTCTCTGCATCGTCAGGCGCGATCGGTGCCGGATCCGTTTCTGATTCTTTATTATCTCTGGGCAGGCTATCTGCAGACCCGCAACCTCGGCCTGCAGCATTGGGGCGGTGAGCAGCTTGCCGCCTGGGAGAGATTCGGATGAAGCGGCTGGTCTTCATCACCCCAAACGATCTGCCGCACGGTTTTGCCATCGCCGGGCTGGAGCAGTTGACCGTAAGCGGCAATGAGGTTTTAGCAACCGTCGAAGAGCTGACAAACAACACCGATGTCGGCGTTTTGATTCTCGACGAACGGCTGTTGCCGGAGATTGATGCACTCCGGCTGAAAAAGATCGAACAGCGCTGGCGCGGGATCCTTCTGATTCTCCCCGCTCCACAGCCGACCGAAACCGTTGGTGAAGATTATCTGCAGCGAATGATCCGCAGAGCACTCGGCTACCATGTGAGGATTCGCGAATGACGGGAACCATCACCCATATCTCCGGCGTTACTGTCACCGTCTCCATGCCCGATCTGCGGCTTTACGATCAGGTGCGGATCGGACATAAACGGCTGACCGGCGAGGTGGTTCGCCTGGAACAGGGGGGGGCGGTTGTGCAGGTCTATGAAGAGTGCCGGGGGGTGGCGGTCGGTGAGCCGGTCGAGGCGGTGGACACACCGCTCTGCGTCACTCTCGGGCCTGGACTGCTCGGCACCATGTTCGACGGTCTGCAGCGTCCGCTTGCAACTCTGCTGGAAAAAAGTGGCGCTTTTATCGCTTCCGGC
>JACUTX010000362.1 GCA_014859615.1 Desulfuromonadales bacterium
GGGCCACTGGTTCAATCCCAGTAACGCCCACCATATAAAACAAAGGGGTTAGCGACTTTTCGCTGACCCCTTTGTTTTGTCTTAAGTCCAATATAACTCCACCATAAGAATTTTATTTTGAAATATTTTCGTCAGTGTCGTTTCAAACTACGTGATATGACGTGATATCAGATCAGCTGATGTCATATCTATGAGCGCAACAAAGGGTCGCAATGATTGACAGAAGAGGGGGGATGTAATAATTTGACCAACTAGGATCAACGTCCGGGGCACCGAGATTACCGTGATGCGTCGGCAGGACGAGGCATTTCGCTCACCGATATGCTCAAAGCCAAGGACGTCGACTTCTTCATCTCCGATTGGCTGCGCAACCGCAATACCGTCGAATTTCTTGGTATCTGGGAGATCGTCCACAACCCGGATTTTTATTCCGGCGAATTCACCATAATTAAAAGTCAGGCCGGACTGAACAGTTACAAGCTCAGCGTCAAAGAGTGGGTCGAGAAGACGAACGCCATCGGCCTACGAAGCGAGGGGGGGGGGCAACATCAAATTTGATGTTGAAAGGATATGGAATTCAGTATAGAGTTTTATGAGACGGTAAACGGAACCTCTCCGGTTTGCCAGTTTCTGGACGAGTTGAAAGCCAGTGATCCGGATGATTTTGCGGCTGTCCTTGCCGGGCTGACAAAGTTGCGCAATCGGCAGTATCACCGGGAGCCGGTATCCAAAGCGCTTGGCGACGGACTGTTTGAACTGCGCCACGTGGGAAAGCTCAATACCCGGGTGCTTTGGTTTTTCGTAAAGAACCGCCGCATCGTCGCGGTACATGCCATTCGTAACAAGGGGCAGGCTATTTCGAGCCGTGATCTCGCTACCGCACGGGAACGGATGCACGAATGGCAGCAAAGAGAGCCAAAATGAAAAAGACCAATTTCGACCAATACCTGGAAGAGCAATTGCACGATCCAGATTTTACCGCCCGCTATGAGAAGTCGGGCGACGCCTGGGATGTCGCGCTGCAAATTACCGCCCTTCGTCAACAGGCCGGATTATCCCAAAAAGAGCTGGCAGCACTCCTGAAGACCTCCCAGCAGCAGATCAGCCGTCTGGAGTCTGCAAGCTATAAAGGCCATTCCCTCAGCATGCTGCGCCGCGTTGCCGAAGCACTGCACGCCAAGGTGCGGGTTGTTTTCGAGCCGATTAAAAACGGGACGAGCGTTCATGTTGCCGAGACTCAGGGGCCGTATGCCGTAAAACGCAGCAAACCGAGCCGTGAAAAGAAGGCCTGACAAAAAAGGAGAGCGGACATTCCTGTCCGCCAGGCGGGTTGGAAAACCCGTCTTCTCTTGTCGAAGAGCGAAAGGGGTGATTTTGGAGAAGATCAGGGTATGATGGACGGCAAAACATATCCGATTCCCAAGACATGGACGAAATCGTCCATCGCTTGCATTTGTTCTCATAAATACTACAATTGTTCCTATTCTGAGAACAACAAGCAGGGGTTTATTATGGATCAACTAAAACCGGCTGAAACTCTATTCAGTCCCTGCCGAAATCGATCGGCCCTAATCGGCAACGGGTGGTGGTTCTGGATGCGCTGCGGCGTAAGCGGAATGCGGCCGATTATCTGGGCAGTTATGTGGATCAGGCGGCAACTGCGGCCTGCATTGCAGAAGCTCAGGCTTTGCTACTGGATGTCGAGGCCTGGTTGGCCGCGCATCGCGCCGACCTGACGTGACGAGATTGTAATATGACTGCCATCAATTCATACAGAGTGAGTGTCAGTTTCGAGTTTGATGGCGAAAGGTCGTTATACCTATAATGTCGCCCAGGCAGCAGAACAAACATCTCACCTCTCGTTTGCCGCTTTACAAAGATGACTTAAAGAAGTACGGTCTATCAGGCATTTAAG
>JACUTX010000363.1 GCA_014859615.1 Desulfuromonadales bacterium
TTTAATCAGTAACGGGCATCGGCGAACTCTACCCAACCGCCAGCCTCGACCAGAGCTTTATCGAACGGACTGATCGCAAACGAAAACGATTCTTTTTTATCTCCTGCCGCAGCTACTACCTTTTGCGCCGGAAGATCGATCTCGACTGTGACAGCCCCCTTTTTGGCGAGAGTAAACAGTGCATCAATCTGTTCTTTTTTCAACTCAATTGCCAGCATTCCGCAGTTGAACATGTTCTGCCGGAAAATCCGGGCATAACTTTCGGCTATGATGGTGTGAATGTTGTTGACTTCAAAAACCCACGGCGCATGCTCGCGAGACGATCCGCAACCAAAATTGTCGCGGGTAATAACGACTCTGGCGCTCTTGAGTTTTTCACTCTTGGGATCGAAACCGTCGAGAATAAGATCTTCAAGGATATACGGCGTGAGAGCCTCCTTTGTCACCTCGGTCAGATACTTAGCTGGAATAATTTCATCGGTATTAATATCAGAACGATCGAGACAGATTGCTGGCCCACCAAATATCTTCTTCATAATAACTTTTGTCCTCTCTTCCACCCTTCTGTAAGCAGATTTCATCCTCCAGAAGAATTTGATTAATTAAGACAACGTCGCCGCGTCGGTAATCACACCGGTTAACGCCGTGGCGGCGGCAGTGGCCGGACTCATCAGATGCACCATCCCCCCCTTGCCCATTCGACCGCTAAAATTCCGATTGGTGGTTGAAGCACAGACCTCCCCCTCAGCCAGAACTCCGTTGCTCATACCGAGACAGGCGCCACAGGTTGGATTGGTTACACAGAATCCAGCCTGCATAAAGATATCGATGAGCCCTTCCTGCATCGCTTCCTGAAAAATTTTCGGTGTCGCTGGCGAGACGATGCCACGAACGGTCGCAGCAATCTGCTTCCCCTTGAGAATTTCGGCAGCGACCCGCAGGTCCTCAAGCCGGCCATTGGTGCAGCTACCGATATAGACCTGATCGACTCTGGTGCCAGCCAGCGCGGAGACCGGTTTAACACAATCCGGCTTATAATCGAAAGTGACCTGCGGGCCGATCGCCGACAGATCAAAATCGAGGACGCGATCATAATCAGCATCAGCATCGGCCCGCCACTGACTATAATCGGCCAGTGCGGCTTCTTTTGACGCAAATTCATCCTGAATAAACGGCCAGAGATAATCGACTGTCACTGCATCGGGCTGACAAATACCACTGGTGCCGCCAGCCTCAATCGCCATATTACAGAGTGTCATCCGGGCGTCCATCGTCATCACCTCAACCACCGGACCGTGAAACTCAATCACCCGATCGGTAGCGCCGTTTACGCCGAGTTGACCGATCACGTAAAGAATCGCGTCCTTGGCATAAACTCCTTTGGCGAGCTTTCCATTCAGGTTGACCCGGATCGTTTTCGGCTCACGAAAAGCACAGACCCCTTTAAGCATTCCGACTTCGAGATCGGTTGTCCCGACACCGGCGGCAAAAGCGCCGAAAGCGCCATGCGTGCAGGTATGACTATCGCCCATAATGACGGTAAAGCCAGGACGGATGTACCCTTTTTCCGGGAAAATAGCGTGACAGACGCCGTTGTGACCGATATCAAAAAAATCGTTAATATCGTGACGCCGCGCCCAATCGCGCAGCATTTTTGCCTGAAGAGCGGTCTTGCTGTCCTTTGACGGCGTCACATGATCGATAACCGCCTTGATTTTTGTTTTATCAAACACCCGATCCTTGCCGCGCCATTGCAGATCAGCGATGGCAACCGGTGTGGTAATTTCATGACAGAGAACCCGATCGATATCGAGGACCCGGGTTCCCGGAAACGGTTCGTCACGCAGGTGTGCCTTAAAAATTTTTTCTGCAGTCGTCTGTCCCATTCTAACTCCTTGAACGTCTCATTATTTA
>JACUTX010000065.1 GCA_014859615.1 Desulfuromonadales bacterium
CTCGGCAGAGGGAAAGCGTTTTCTACCGTCGAAGGGGGGATTCTTCTGACCGACAATCGCGAAATTGCCGCCGCCATCGAAGAGGAGCTGTCAGAGCTGAAACCGTATAACTTTTTTGAACTTGTGACGCTTGTTCTGACCGCTCTGGCATTGAAGCTGTTGACCTCCCCCGCGCTCTTCTGGTTGCCGAAAAGCTTGCCGTTTCTGCAGATAGGTGCGACGCATTTTGACCCGGATTTTGCGATCCGGACTTTTTCAAAATTTCAGGCTGGCTTGACGTTCTCCTGGCTGGAGCGGCTTGAGCGTTTCCGGACACAGCGACGATTCAACGCCGAAAAATGGGCGATGCAAAAGACCAACAACACGGTCAAACCGTATCTGACGACTGAATCGTTACCCGATCTGATCCGCTTCCCGATTGAGTGTGCCGATGAGTCGGTTCGCCGGGAGTTGCTGCACGAAAGCGAACGGTACGGCCTCGGGTTGGCGGCGGTCTATCCCGACACGATCGCCGGGATCACCGAACTCAAAAAAACTTTCGCCGGACAGCAGTTTCCGGTGGCACAACAGTTGGTTCATCGTCTTGCAACGCTGCCGGTGCACCCTTTGGTCGCCAATTATGACCGCCAGCGCATCGCGCGTCTGTTGGGCCGGGACAAGATCGTCAGCAAGGTGACAGCTGCAGAGCCGATCAAAAGAGCGGGTTGACAACCCTTTTTTTGTTATCGGGATAAATGGCTCTTCTTTGTGCGGTCTGTCGATTATTGGGGGGAGCGTATCGAAAAAGGGAGAAGGTCTTATGGCAAAGAATCGAGCAACACGACTTAAAAGAATTCTGAAGGCGGTTAAAATTGATCGGCTTTATTATTATCTACAGTCAAATCTGCATATAAATAAAGTGGCCGTTACGGCTGAAAAAGATCTATCGACATTATCCCCGATCAAGGACGCAATGGAACAAGCCGGGGTCACGCTTGTCGCAATAACCCCGGCGACAATAATGCAAAATGCCGCAAGTAAGGGGCTGCTGATCTACCCGGACAAGAAGAGGTTGAAGAAAATCACCGGCTATCTGAAAAATGGTTATCGTGGAGTCGCCGTGGTCAGAGGACAAGAGGTGTGTGGAGATATCTGGTACACCAGCAACTTCGATCCGAATAAAGGGAGAGTCCATCCTGATCTGAAATGGCTCAAATTTGAATGCAGGGATAAAGATGTCTACGCGTTTGATATGTATCTCTACCCCGGCAAGAGGGGGAATAATCTGGCCAATCTCCTTCAGAACGGGGTCCTGCATGAGATCAAAAAGAATGGCTATACCAGGGCGTTAGGGTGTTATTGGGCCGAAAATATCCCCGCCCTCTGGGTGCATCGAACACTGAAGTGGAAAGAACTGAAAAGATTGGAAGTCTCCCGATTCTTTGGTCTCTACCACTCGCATGAAAGCTCTTTTTGCCAGGGAGCGAGAAATTTCTCGCTCGGAAACAAAGAGAAAAGTATTTGAACTGAATCAGCACAAAAAAACGGGAAGTAGCGCATGGCAGAGATAACGATACGATCTGTTACCAGCATGGATGAATGGCTTTCACTTTCCAGTGACTGGTCCAATCTTCTGGCTGAATCGAATAGCTCAACCCTGTTTCTTACCTGGGAATGGTTATATTCCTGGAGTGAAGTTTGTCTCGGAAGAGATCGACAGCTGTATATTCTGGCTTTCTACGAAAAAAGTTCGCTGGTTGGAGTCGCCCCCTTTTACCTCCAGAAGCGAAAGTCTGGACTGTTTCCGGTCAGAGAAATACGTTTTCTTGGAACACCGGAATCCGGCTCTGATTATCTCGATATCGTGGCTAAAAAAGGGCATGAATATGAGATTGCCAATGCTCTGTACGATTATTTGCAAGGGGAGGGGCGCTCTGGCTGGGATCAGCTGCATTTGACAGATATGCGATCGGAGAGCCTGTTTCTGCTCCATTTCATGAATCGCCTCGATGAAGAAGGGCGATATGCAGAGTTGAAGCGCAGTGCCTATTGTCCCGGCGTGCAACTCCCGAATAGCGAAGATGGTTTTGATTCAATCCTCTCATCATCCTGGCGCAAGACGTTCAGGCGGGTGGAGCGGGTTTCCAATCGGGATTACGCCGTATCTTATGTGGTCTTTGCCGGTGCTGAAGTCGCAGCAGAGTTAGAGACCTTCTTTCAGCTGTATGAAGAAAAAACCGGCCACGCTCGTGAGCCGATATATTCGATCATGCAGAAAATGTTGGAGAAATCTGCTGAACAGATGCCGTTTCAAATCGATAATTTACTCCTGGACGGCAAGCTCGTTGCCTCTCTTTTAAGCTTTAAATATGGTCAAACTTTCTCCACGTATTTAATTGTTGTCGATAAGCAATTCAATCCCAGGCTCAGCCTGGGGGGGCTTCTGTACGGATATAATATAAAAAATGCGATTTCATCAGCCTTTGAGTATTACGATTTTTTGAAAGGGGATGAGCGTTACAAATTTCACTGGTCCAACACCGGTCGTTGCACCTTGTCTTTGGATATCTGGCAAAAAAGCGCTGCTGGCTACAGTTTGGCTCTGGCGAAGTTGACGCGACTCATAGGGAAAGTAGTGCTGCGGTAAGCTCTTTTTACGACTTTTATTGTTTGAGCTGATAAGCCGGATATATAAGGCTCGTCGTGGCGGCAATGGAAAAGAATCTGATGGAAAGGGGATCTGAAATGCTGACAAGAGAGACAATCAGACAATTTATTTTAAGCGAGCTGATTTCCGACGACAGTCGTGTCGATCTGACCGATACGGTTCAGCTGATCGATTCCGGGGTTATCGATTCTTTCGGAATCATGTCTCTTCTCGGTTTTCTGGAGGAAAATTTTTCGATCCAGATTTCCGGTGACGATCTGGTCCCTGAAAATTTCGCCTCAATTTCGACCATTAGTGATTTTGTTAGCCAAAAAAGCTGTTAGTCGCCTCGGGGGTTATATGGTCCTTGAATTGACGGATGAACAGAAAATCTGGAGAGAGACTCTTGTTGCGTTCTCCCGGCAGGAACTCGATTACGATATGACTGCGTACGAGAAGGGGGATCTCTTCCCTTGGGAGGCGTGGCGAAAATGCGCAGAGATGCAGATCCTGGCGCAACCGTTTCCTGAAGAGTATGGGGGCGGCGGGGTCGATTTTATGACCACGATGATTTCATTAAATGCTCTCGGCTACGCATGTAAAGATGCTGGCCTTGTTCATGCGATAGCGACGCAAATCCTGTGCGGATTGCAGATTCTGCATTTTGGTAGTGAGCGGTTGAAGCAGCGGTACCTCCCTTTGCTCTGCCGGGGTGAAAAGGTTTTTGCCCAGGCGATCACCGAACCCGGTTCGGGCTCCGATGCCTTGTCGATGCGCACGAGCGCAACAAAAAAGAGAGATACCTATATTCTAAGCGGCAGCAAGACCTTTATCACCAACGGCCCGATTGCTGATGTCGTCATCGTGTTTGCGGTTTCCGACCCTGAGAAGAAGAGCCTGGGCGGGATATCGTGTCTGGTTGTGGAGGACGGCATGAAAGGATTTGAAAAGTGCAGACCTCTGAAAAAGATGGGGTTGTCCACACTTCAGAATGGCGAACTCTTTTTTGACAACTGTGTCGTGGCATTTGAGCAGCTGCTCGGAAAAGAAGGGCAGGGTGCGATCATTTTCAATGAATCGATGGAATGGGAACGGAGTCTGCTCCCGGCGGCACATTTGGGAACCATGGAAAGAATCCTGGAGATTTCCGTAACTTACGCCAAAGAGCGTCACGCGTTCAAAAAGCCGATCGGCAGCTATCAATCGGTGGCGAACAAGTTATCCAGCATGAAAATGAACCTAGAACTCGGAAAAGGGATTCTTTATAGATGTGCGGCGCTCAAAGACAACCGTAAAAGAGCGGCTCTGGACGCCTCGATCTGCAAACTGTTCATCAGCGAGAGCTTGAAACAGGCCTGTCTCGACGCGGTGCAGATTCATGGCGGATACGGCTATATGAGCGAATACGAAATCGAAAGAGACTTGCGCGACAGCATTGCTGCAACAATATATTCGGGGACATCGGAGCTTCAACACAACATCATCGCACGTTTTCTCGGGGTATGAAATGGCCGCTTCTTTTTTGCTGCAGACCTATTTGAGTGAGCACGTTTCCCGTCGTCCCGGGAAAACTGCCGTAACCGACGGCAGCCGTTCCCTCTCCTATGGTGAGCTGTCGATCGTGTCGAACAGAATCGCTCATTGTCTGAAATCGATCGGGGTTGGACGACAGGATCGGGTCGCCATCTGCCTGCAGCGGTCAGTGCAAACGCTCCCTTCGATTCTGGGGGTCCTCAAGGCGGACGCTATTTATGTCCCGCTTGATTACAAGGCTCCGGTTGAACGATGGGGGCATATTCTGAAAGACGCCAGACCCAAAGCCCTCATTTGCGACAGCAAGACGATTCCGTTTGCAATGGAAGTCATGGCGATGGCCGCACTGACCGTTCCGATCGTCTCAGTCTCTGACCTGACTATGGGCCAAACAGAGAGAGTAAGGGAGGTCATAACTCTCGATGTTATTGAAGATTTTGACACGGGTGAACCGACTTACCTGAATAATGCAAACGATATCGCCTATATTCTTTACACCTCCGGATCAACCGGGCGCCCCAAAGGGGTGATGATTTCGCACCGTAATGTGAAGGGGTATATCGATTGGGCGGTCAGCCATTTTAATATCACTGCTGAAGATAACATCCTCGGAACCGCTCCTTTTCATTTCGATATGTCGACCTTCGATATCTACTGTGCACTGAAATCCGGCGCAACATTATCGATCGCTGATGAGATGACACTACTTTTCCCTGCAAATCTGGTCGGTTTTATTGAACGACAACAGGTGACGCTCTGGAAGGGGGTCGCATCGCTCCTTATGTACATGTCGAGGGGAGGGGTTCTCAAGGTCGGGGCGATGCCGACGCTGCGACAGGTGCTTTTTGCGGGGGAGACCTTGCCGACCAAATATCTGATCGACTGGATGACAATATATCCTGAAAAAACCTTTTACAACGCTTACGGTCCGACCGAGGCGACCGGCGTCTCCACCTGTTATCGGGTTGACCGTCTCCCCGCCGGGGCGCATGTACGGATTCCGATCGGTATGCCACGCCATGGGACGCGAACGCTTCTCCTCGCTGACAACCAGACTGAGGTTCTTTTGGGAAAAGTCGGTGAGATCTGCATCGCCGGGGACGGTTTGGCCAAAGGATACCTGAATGACCCGGAGAAAACCGCCAGCGCCTTTGTGCCGAGCCCTTTGATTCGAGACGGAGAAAAAATCTATAAAACCGGCGATCTCGGTCGTCTGTTGCCGGATGGAAACCTGGAATATATTGGCAGGAAAGATCGACAGCTCAAGTTTATGGGTTACCGGATTGAGGCGGGGGAGATCGAGCAAGCACTTCTCTCTCTCCCCTGGATAAAGGATAGCGCAGTCGATCTGCTTGAGTCAAAACTTGGCCCCGGGATTCTTGAAATTGCGGCCTTCTGGGAGGCAGAAGGGGAGGTCGAAGTTCAAATGATCTCTGCCGCGCTCAAAAATCTGCTGCCGGGCTATATGCTCCCCAAGCGCTTTATTCGGGTTGAAAAAATGCCCCGCTGTGATCGCGGCAAAATCAAACTCGATGCGCTGAAGAAAAATTATCAGGGGCATGAATGGAAACAGCATGGATAGATTGAAGGTTCAGGAAATTCTCGATCTGGTGAAGCGGATAAAAGGTGATGCCATTTTTTATGATCTTCACATGCACCCGTTTGAGGTGATGTTTTCTTCTTTTGCATATCGGCCTTCACCGCATGACAAAGATCTGTTCAGCACAGATTCGTCACAATATGTTTCCCCGCAAACAACAGATATGAAACTGAACCATTCCATGGATGTCGGTGAAAAGAGGATTGATGAAACGTTGCGCGCCAAACTTTGCCTTTTTAACGCCCGCAGATTTTATGCTCATACGGGCGCGAAGGTTTTTGCCGACCAGATGAATCTGTGCGGCATAGACCGGGCGCTGTTGTTGCCGGTCATGGCTGCGGCTGAAAGTGGAGACGGCCAGTTGGAGGCTGTAGCGCAAATGTTCAATGATAAACGATTCCTGTCTGCTTATTGCGTCCCCAACAATATCCCGAACGCCGGGGTGGAACAGGCCGTGCGGCAGGTTGCTGGAAAATTCGGCGTCAGAGCGCTTAAGATACACCCCAGCATTACCGGTATCGACCTGTCTCATTCTGCGGGGATCGATCGGGTCGAGCATCTGCTTGCTGCGGCAGAGAAATGCGGACTTTTCGTCATGATACACGGCGGCCTCAGTCCCGATTGTCAAAATAGCGCTGCGGTCAGATACGGCGAAGCAAAATATCTGTTGAACATCGACTGGTCATTGACAAAGGCGACGGTTGTTATCGCTCACGCCGGTCTGTTTGGGCATTCTGACGACGATTGTCGGAAAAACGTTTGGCCGATTATGGAGAAGATGTTTGAGCAGCACGATCATCTCGCCGTCGATACTTCTGGTCTTTTTTTTAACCCCCTTTGTCTTCTGCTGAGATCCTTTGACCAGAAAAAAATATATTTCGGGTCTGATGCCCTTTATGAAAAGCCGTGGATGGCGATGGTCAAACTCTGGTGCGCCTTGCTGCAAACAGCTGAAAACTGCGAGGAAGCGCTGGTTGAGATTGTCGGAACCAACTCTTCCAAGCTTCTGGCACAGAGAACAGGATCTGACCCTAAAGAAAGAGGGGAGGTTGAGCCGCTATGTCGTTGCAATCGGATTGCGCAACTGTTGCCGACTCCTGAACCGTATCCGTTTCATGATGAATTATCGAGCAAAGAGTATGGGTGTTAAGCGAAAGAAAAAGCGGGGCCGGTTGCTGACGTTTGTGCTCTGTTCTTTTCTGATTATGGCGATTTTATTCACGGCTCTGATTTTGATGGAGAATGAGGCGGGAAAAAATTTTCGAGCAGAATTAAGGGCTCGATTTGAAACTGAATTGATCGTCACCGATCAATGGCCCCACGCTCAATCGTTTGATGCCTTGTATGTTCTGGGCGGAAATATAAAGGCGCAGCGATACAAGTTTAACGTCGTCGAAAAGATTCATGCGCAGAATATTTGTCGAAAAATTTATTTCATGAGTAATAAAGGGAAAATGGGGTACGACGCCAATATAGCCAGAAACCTGACCGTTGATGAATGGTCCTTTTTGACCCTTGATAACGCGGGAGTTTCCTCTGCCGATGTCGTGGCGATTACGATGGGAAAGGGGGTGTTCGGGACGATGACCGAAGCCGAAGAGGTGGCTGCATTGGTGTTGAAAAACGGTTACAGAAACCTGTTGCTGGTGGCGTCGCCTTACCATTCAAAACGAGTCAGGGTGACTTTTGAACATTTTTTAAGTGGAACAGGTATTGAGGTTGTTGTCCTCGGCTCAGGTGAGCCCAAGTATCTGCGAAGTCTGTTTATGGAATGGTTGAAATTGAAACTTTATAAAATTTTGTTCATGTTGCATTAAGTTGTCCCAGATCGCCCTCCCTTTCAGGTTTTTGCTAAGAGACCATTTTGGGGAAGAATTTATGCACACGCACAAACTTGCCAGGCGTCTGATGTCAGGATCGGCACTTCGAATCATATCGTTGCTGGCAAGTGTTATTGTCGCCTTTTTTTTAACGCCCTATCTGATTATTTCACTCGGGGATCGCTTGTACGGTTTCTGGACCCTGGTTGGTGCCTTTATGGGGTTCTATGGCTTCCTCGATTTCGGCCTGTCCTCCGCCATATCAAGGTATGTCTCCAGAGCCTGTTCACAAAAAGATGATCTTGAAGTGAATGTCGTCATCAATACATCTCTGGTGCTTTTCAGTTTTATCGGTTTCGTGGCTCTGCTGATAACAGCTGTTGTGATGTTGATAAGCCCACTCATTATTGCTGAACCTGAAGATATCACCCTCTTCAGAATCCTGCTTCTGATTTTCGGTATTGATGTTTCGATCGGTTTTCCGATGCGCGCCTTGATGGGAGGACTCGTCGCAAAATTGAGATATGACATCCTGGTCTGCATCAATATGGCCAAGTTGATCATAAGAACTGCGCTGGTCTTTTATTTCGTTGACTTGGGATACGGACTGGTCGCTTTAGCGGTGATCACGCTCGGCGTAAATTTTTTGGGGTATATGATTGGCTTTTATAGTTTTAAGCGAAATTACCCGGATGTTGTTTTTGGCAGGGATTATGTTGCAAAAAACAAAGTAAAACAGCTATTTGACTACAGTAAATATACATTTATCGGGCATATGTCTGATTTCTTAAGATTCAGAATCGATTCTTTTGTGATTGCGGGGTTTCTCGGGCTGGAAATGGTCACAATCTATGCTATTGCACAGAAACTGATCGATTATTTCGGGAGTTTTGTGATGGGGTCGATGGGGCTTTTAACGCCGGTTTTCAGTGAATATGAGGGGCGGGGGGAGTTTGACAAGATAAGAAAATTATTTTTAATTTCAACAAAAATTTGCACGATAGTGACCGTCTTTGTCGGCGGCTGCATCATGTTTTATGGCAAATATTTTATCACCCTCTGGGTAGGGGCTGAATACAATGAAGCCTATGTCATTTTGATTATTTTGTGCCTCGCTTCCATGTTCGACCTCATGCAAAACCCGACGATTGGTCTTCTATACGGCATCTCAAAACATAAATACTATGCGATCTCGAATTCATGCGAAGGGGTCTTGAATCTCGCTGCAAGCCTTATTCTTGTTCGCTATTATGGAATATATGGTGTCGCAATGGGGACATTGATCGGAACATTTTTGTTTAAATTGTTCGTTCAGCCTGTCTATACCTGCAGGTTTATAAAACAACCGGTCTTAATCTATTATTCTGAAATGCTGTTTTCTATCAGTAAACTGGTCCCTTTGATGCTCATCTATTTTTATTTCGCAACTTTTTATATTGAAAAAACTTATTTCAGCCTTTTTTCCATTGCTGTGATCCAGGTCGCTCTGTTTATCCCTTATTGTTATCTGTTTGTATTAGGGAACAGAGAAAGAAGGGTTTTCAGGTTGGGGCTCGCTTCGAGTTCGTAATTTCTGGGGGTTTTGATCACGTCTCACCGACGATCCAAAGTCTGTCCGAGGGGGTATCTCTGCCTTTGAGTGAGGTTTCTTATGAACAATGATCCGCTTGTCAGTGTTGTCCTCCCAACCTACAACCGCAAGGATATCATCGGGAGAACTATCTCTTCCGTTCTGCAGCAAACATTCACCAACCTGGAATTGATCATCGTTGATGATGGCTCCACGGATGAAACCAGAGAATATGTCGAATCAGAATTTGTCGACGATCGGATTAACTACCTGTATCAATTAAATAATGGTGTTTCATCGGCACGAAACACCGGTCTGAACCACGTCAATGGTCGCTATGTCGCTTTTATCGATTCTGATGATCAGTGGGTTGAAACCAAAATTGAAAAGCAATTGGCATTTTTTCGAGAACATCCTGAGGTCGGTCTGATTTTTTGTGACTTCGCCATTGTTTCTCGTGACGGCTCTGTTTTGGATGTGAACCACCGTATTCCGCGGACTGAAAGTCGAACCCTTACGTTGAGAGAGGTTTTCCTGGATCCGTATTTAGGGATGCCGACAGTCATGTTGACCAGAGAATTGCTCGCTTCCATTGGTGGATTTGATGAAAAACTCTGTTCCGCCGAAGATGTCGACTTTTTCTTACGGGCTGCGGTTAAGGCGCCGATCGGCTATCTGCATGAAAAACTGGTGGTCGTTAACAAGACAGAAGGGAGTTTAACCACCTGCATCTCCGCGTCTGATAAAATTCTGACTTATGAAAACAATATTTTTGTGCTCAATCGATTTGTTAATGAAAACAAAAAGATATGTGATGAAGTCGGTTGTGATGTCTCCCATGCGATGTTTGAATTGTACTGCCGTTATGGTCGCTCTTTGTTGTCAAAGAAGAAGAAAGTCGCCTCCAGAGAAAAGTTTTCGATGGCTCATCACTTTAACGTTAATATTGAATCTCTTTATCTTCTCTTGAAGACTTATCTTCCAGGGGCGTAATTATTCAGCACCTTTGCTTAAACCGCGCAGCATGTGGGCTACTGCTGTTGTCGAAGGGAAGTTAAGTGACAACGTTGGACGCAGACAAAAGCTGTAGACCGCATGTTGTAATAAGAGCGCTGAACAGTTACCCAGGGGCTTTATAACTTTTCACTTAACGGTGATGCTGATAGTGAGGGAATGTCATGAATCTTATTATTACGATAGACACCGAAGCTGACAACTGGGGCTGTTATAATCAGACAGGATACAGCCTGAAAAACCTCGAACGCATCCCCTTGCTGCAAAATCTTTTTGATGAATTCAAGGTCAGGCCGACCTATCTGATTACTTATCCGGTTGCGACCGATCAGCGGTGTATCGAGATGTTCAGAGGTTATCTCGATGCGGGGAAATGTGAGATCGGCATGCACTGCCACCCCTGGAATACTCCCCCTTTCGACAGACGGGTTAGCAACCTTAATTTTCATACTATGTTATGCAACCTCCCTGAGGAGTTACAGGATCAAAAGCTCGAAACTCTGCATGAGGTGATCTGTCGCAATCTCGGGGTTGTTCCTGTCTCTTTTCGCGCTGGTCGCTGGGGTTTCGGGCTCTCTACGGCGAGATCGCTCTGCCGACTCGGCTACCGGGTCGATACCTCCGTGACACCGTATGTCAGTGTAAAGAAGTATGGTGGACCAGACTTTTCAGATTTTGGGCCTGAGCCGTTTATCTTTTACCCCGGAGGGAATGTGGGGGGCGAGGGGCGCAATTCTTTATTGCAGGTACCGGCCACTGTCGGCTTTCTGCAGCCAAACTTTTCATTATGTCATCAGCTGATGCAGTCGATAGAGGGTCCTGTTGTTAAAAGACTCAGGTTGAAAGGGGTGCTCGATTATCTCGGATTGTTGAACAAGGTCTGGCTGTCGCCTGAATTGGCTGATGCCAATGCCATGATCCGCCTTGCCAAACGGATGGAAACAAACCATCACAACTGTCTCAATATGGTTTTTCATTCCACGAGTCTGGTTGCCGGATTAAGTCCCTTTGTCAAGACAAAAGAAGATGAGCAGCTTTTTTTCATGAAGATCAGAAGCTTTCTGGAGTTTGCTCGTGAATCGGGTTGGAATTCCGTAACTCTGGCTCAATTTGAAGCGACATTTAAACCTCCTGTGATCCCGACCATCGGGATCGGAAACAGCAGCCTGTTTGCCATGAACCAATCTCAGGCTGAAAAAACGATTTGAA
>JACUTX010000364.1 GCA_014859615.1 Desulfuromonadales bacterium
AATATAAAATATTTTACGCTCCTGTTCGCGCAGCGGCCGTAAAATTCAGTGATCGGTATTGTAGGCGGAGCGGGCGCGCAAATCAATGCACAATCAAGCGACTCGAAAAAAAAGCAACCTCTTCGCCAGCGGGCCAGAGCAATTCGGTTGCATGATCAAAGGATAAGTGCTATAGCTTCGTTGCGTGAAGACCACGGGGTTTGCCTCTGTGGTCTTTTCTTTTCACTCACGCAAATAAAAATCTGACTTCACAATAAAGCGGCGGAGTCAAAAAGCAGAGGATTTTTCACCGATGATCAGTGTCTCGAATATCTGTCTTGCCTACGGCAAGCGGACCATCTTCAAGAACGTCAACATCAAGTTTACCCCCGGCAACTGTTACGGCCTGATCGGCGCCAACGGCTCCGGCAAATCGACATTTCTGAAAATCATGGCCGGTGACAGCGAGCCGGACAAGGGAGAAGTCAGTATCGATAAAGGGCTGCGGCTCGCCGTGCTGCGTCAGGACCATTTTGCCTTTGATGAAGAGACGGTCTTTAATACCGTGGTCATGGGGCATGCTGCTCTTTACAAGGTCATGAATGAGCGCGCTGCGATCTATGCCAAAGCCGAGTTCAGCGATGAGGACGGGATCCGATCCGGCGAACTTGAGGCAGAATTTGCCGAGATGAATGGTTACGAAGTCGAGTCAGAAGCGGCTGTCCTGCTCAGCGGTCTCGGCATCGACGAAGCGTTGCGGCAGAAAAAGATGAAAGATCTCGAAGGGGGGGAGAAGGTGAGGGTCCTTCTCGCACAGGCGCTGTTCGGCAATCCCGACATTCTGCTCCTCGATGAGCCGACCAACCATCTCGATCTCAAATCGATCCAATGGCTCGAAGAGTTTCTCGGTCGTTTTCAAAATACCGTCATTGTCGTTTCTCACGACCGGCACTTTCTCAACCAGGTCTGTACCCATATTTCTGATATCGATTTCGGCACGATTCGCACCTACGTCGGCAACTATGATTTCTGGTACGAAGCGAGTCAGATGGTGCTGAAACAGAAACAGGACGCCAACAGAAAAGCGTCGGACAAAGCCGAGGAACTCAAGGCGTTTATTGCCCGGTTCAGTTCCAACGCCTCAAAAGCGAAGCAGGCGACCTCGCGCAAAAAACTCCTCGACAAACTCGATATCGAAGAGCTGCCGGTCTCGTCCCGCAAATACCCTTTTATCGTCTTCAAACCTGAACGTCCATGCGGTGATGTCATCCTCGAAATAAAAGGACTGACCAAAACAATCGATGGGGTCAAGGTGATCAACAATCTGAACATGGTCGTCAACAAAGGGGACAAGATCGCTTTTGTCGGTGACAGCCTGAGTAAAACGACGCTTTTGCAGATTCTGGCTGGCGAGCTTAAGGCCGATAGCGGCAGTTTGCGCTGGGGTGTGACAATCTCGGCTGCCTACTTCCCTAAAGATAACACCGAATATTTTACCAAGGATCTGAATCTTATCGAATGGCTCTGTCAGTTCCCCCCGCATGAAGGCGAGAGTTTTGCCCGCGGGTTCCTTGGCCGCATGCTCTTTTCCGGCGACGAAGCGACCAAGATGACCAGTGTCCTCAGCGGCGGGGAGAAGGTGCGCTGCATGCTGTCGCGCATGATGCTGACAAGCGGCAATGTTTTGATGTTTGACGAACCGACCAACCATCTCGATCTCGAATCGATCACCGCGCTCAATAACAGCCTGATCGATTTTTCCGAAGTGGTTCTCTTCACCTCCCACGACCACAAGTTTGTCGCGACCCTGGCGAATCGCATTATTGAACTGACTCCGAACGGGACAATCGACCAGGTGATGAACTTCGACGAATATCTCGAAGATGCGAAGGTCATCGCCCTGCGCGAACA
>JACUTX010000365.1 GCA_014859615.1 Desulfuromonadales bacterium
CGGCTGCGGGCCGCGACCCGCGAAGTTGCTTTTCAGATTTTCAAGCCAGAGCAATCAAGTTACCAACTTAACCACGTTGTTTCCCCATAGCGGTGAATCTTGAAGATGATGTGTCAACACTTTTCCGGACACAAGACTACGCAACTTTTTGCATTGCTTCAAAGACCAGCGGGGCTTCATATCCGTTAGCGGAATGTGACCGCTGGCGATTGTAGAAGACTTCGATGTATTCGAAGATTGAAGCTCTGGCGTCATCGCGAGTTTCATAGTCGCAATGGTGAACCAGTTCGATTTTAAGGGTGTGGAAAAAGCTCTCGGCGACGGCATTGTCCCAGCAGTCACCTTTCTTGCTCATGCTGGCTTGGATGCCATGGTCCTCTAGAATTTCCCGGTGACTGTCAGAGGCATATTGGCTGCCTCGATCACTATGGGATATCAGACCCTTGGCGGGCTTTCGTTTCCACAGCGCCATCAGCATGGCACCGTTGACCAGGCCAGCGTTTATACGTGATCCCATGGACCAACCGACGACGGCCCGGGAAAATAGATCAATAACTACGGCCAGATACAGCCAGCCCTCGCGGGTCGGGATATAGGTAATATCGCCGACGTAAACGGTGTCCGGAGTGCTGACAGTAAATTCACGCTCCAGCAGGTTCGGTGCGATCGGCTTGTTGTGTTTTGAATCGGTTGTCACCTTGAATTTCCGTTTGGTTTGGACCTTAAGGTCTGCTTCGCGCATCAACCGGCCAATGCGGCGGCGGCTGACCCTGGTCTCTTGTTTTTGCAGTTCATCCTTAATCCGCCGGGTCCCATAGTTTTTGCGACCTTTTTTAAAGGCGGCTTTGACCTGGGGGCGGAGATTATCGTCCTCGATGCAATGGGCACTGGGAGGTCGACTCAGGCTCTCATAGTAGCCACTCCGGGAAACCTGAAGGACTCGGCACATGGTTCGGATACGAAATTCAGTCTGTTGTTGCATCCAGGCGTACTTTACCGACTGTTCTTTGCAAAGTACGCCGCTGCCTTTTTTAAGATATCACGCTCCTCCTTAAGAAGAGCGTTCTCTCGGCGAAGGCGTTTCAATTCTTCGTAAGGAAGTTTTTCTCCTGCGCCTTTATTCGTTGGCGCAGATTCTGGTTGTTGATACTTTGTTATCCACGTGTACAGGGTGTTGGCATTGACTCCCAGATCTCTCGCGGTCTGGGCGACTGATTGATCAGATTCGACTGCTAACTTGACAGCATTTTGTTTAAACTCGGACGAATAATTTGAATTCATTGGACACACCTCCATTGTCAGGCATTTTGCCTCAATTTGTGTGTCCGGGATAGTGTAACCACTTCAGATCTCCCCTCCCTTGATGGGAGGGGCAGGGGGAGGATGCTTTCGATTATGGCTCCTCAGTGCGCTATCAGGGAAGAATCATGAAACAACTTGTCACCACTTTTGAACACCATCTGCATGTCGAGCGCAATCTCTCGCCCCATACCCGCGCCGCGTATCGGCGTGATCTCGACGAATTTGTCCGTTTTCTCGAAGACGCGGGCAAGCCGCTCGATCCGTGCACGGTTGATACGCTGGTGTTGCGCCGTTTTTTGGCCTTGCTGCACAGACGTAACAGCAAAAGGAGTATTGGTCGCAAACTGTCGACCCTGCGGACCTTTTTTCGCTGGCTGGTGCGAGAAGGACGTATTGCCGCGAGTCCCGCCGATCTGCTCGGGACGCCCCGAGCCGAACAGTATCTGCCGAACACCCTGTCAGTCGATCAGGTTTTTGCCCTGCTTGATGCCGAGTTCGGAAGTGATCAGCGGGGCCTGCGTGACCGGGCGATTTTTGAGCTGCTTTACTCCAGCGGGTTGCGGATCAGCGAGTTG
>JACUTX010000066.1 GCA_014859615.1 Desulfuromonadales bacterium
GTGGATGAATATATCGCCCTCATCACTTCACCTGAACCGGTCTCTTTTGCCAAACTCTCCAAGGGCGACAATAAAGGACGGACCGAGGGGAAGGCGTTTGTCGGTATGAGCCGAAATGGGGTTCTGGCGGCGCTCGGCTACCCGGCGGTGCATCGGACCCCCTCGCTCGACTCTTCAACCTGGGTATATTGGGGGAACCGCTTTCGTACGGTTGCCGTTCATTTCAACGAGAAGGGGGAGGTTGAGTCGATCCAGTAAGAGGGTGGTTACTCTTTTTCGTCGGCACAGATCAAAAGGATGGCCGAAGCGTAGAGTTCGCTTCGGCCATCCTTTTTTTAGGCTCTGTCCTGTTTTTGCTTCTTGCTTAAAAACAGTCTCATCCCTTCATCTTAATAACGTAACATGCTGATATTGATCTGTTTAACCCTTGGGGACAAAACAGAGGCTGCTGTTTGGATGTCCCCGAATTTATCTGGAGTTAAAAAGTGCTTGAAGTTGGTCCCTTTCAATAATAGGATGAGCGGCAAATTTCTAAATTGATCGGGGCTGATTCGGTTCTTTCTCCTCTATATACAGGACAGCTGTTTTGATAAATCATGCAAAAATTGCTCTGGTAACAGGGGCGAGCAAAGGGATTGGTGCTGCTATTGCGCATGAGCTGGCCGGAGATGGTTTTCATCTTTGGCTTAATTATCGCAGTGATCATCAGGCGGCAGAGTCGCTGGCCGAAGAGATTCGGAGCAAAGGGGGGGCGTGTACGCTCCTGCCGTTCGATGTTGCTGATCCGGCTGCGGTCTCTTCGGCGCTTGAGCCGTTACTTGCCGAACAGACCCCTTTTGTTTTGGTTAACAATGCCGGTTTTGCCCGGGACGGAATTCTGGCACTGATGAGTCCGTCTGATTGGACGGATGTTCTCTCCGTGCACTTGAACGGCTTTTTTAATGTGACGCGTCTGGTTGTCGCTCGGATGCTGAAAAAGCGTCAGGGGCGGATCATTAATATTGTTTCGACCTCGGGAGAGTCGGGGGTCGGCGGGCAGGTGAACTATTCGGCGGCCAAAGCCGGTCTGATCGGTGCGACCCGGTCGCTGGCGGCAGAGGTCGGACGCCGTAATATTCTGGTCAATGCGGTCTCTCCCGGATTTATTACCACCGAGATGACGGCCGATTTACCGGTGGACCAGCTTCTGCCGATGATCCCTCTGGGGCGCTTCGGCAAGCCGGAAGAGGTTTCCGGTCTGGTCGGTTTTCTCTGCTCCGACCGTGCTACGTACATTACAGGACAGGTTTTTGCTGTTAATGGCGGGGTTCATATCTAAGTTTTTTTGTAACTATTCAGTACTCTTGTGAATCATAAGAAAAACTCAATCGCTGCTGCTGAATAGTTACGTTTTTTTTTGAAAAGAGGTTGATTTGCATCGAGTTGCCATCACCGGAATAGGGATTATCTCGTGTCTGGGGAATGACCTGAACAGCGTCGGTCTTGCTCTGCGCGAAGGGCGGTCCGGAGTTGTCGTCGATCCAGAGCGGGTCGAACTCGGCTTTCGTAGTCCTTTAACCGGTCAGATCCGGGATTTTGATTTTTCTGTTCTGTCGCGCAAGCAGCGTAAGAGCATGCCCGATTTTGCCGTCTGGGCTTATGCCTGCGCCGCCGAGGCGTTGGCCATGGCCGGTCTCACTGCGGCCGATATCCAGAATGACCAGACCGGTCTGATTTACGGCTGTGATTCGAGCTGTATTGCTGCGGTGGAACAGGTTGACACCCTGCGTGAAAAAAAAGAGACCAAGGCGATCGGGAGCGGTCAGATTTTTCGCTCCATGACCTCTTCGATCACCATGAATCTGAATACTCTGTTTCAGACCAGAGGCGCCTGCTGGTCGCTCAGCTCGGCCTGCTCCAGTGGTGGGCATGCCATCGGTCAGGCGGCCGATCTGATTCGACTCGGGCGACAGGAACGGGTGCTTTGCGGTGGTGCGCAGGAGATCAACTGGGAGTCGATGTGCAGTTTTGACGGGCTCGGCGCCTTTTCGGCCAGGGTTGATGAGCCGGCGGCGGCCAGTCGCCCTTTCGACGCTGACCGCGATGGACTGGTCCCTGGTGGCGGTGCGGCGACGGTGGTTCTGGAACGCTACGATCTGGCGCAAAAGCGGGGGGCGACGATCCTGGGCGAGCTGCTCGGTTATGGTTTCTCTTCAGACGGTGGTCAGCTCTCTGTCCCGAGTGAAGACGGGATCAGTCGGGCGATGCGGATGGCTCTGGATCAGAGTGGTTTGATGGCGGCAGAAATCGATTATCTCTGTGCCCACGCGACTTCGACTCCGGCCGGGGATGCTGCCGAGGCGATCAACATCTGCAAGGTTTTCGGGCCGAAAACTCCGCCGATCTCCTCGCTGAAATCGATGACCGGTCATGAACTCTGGATGTCGGGTGCTTCGCAGGTGGTCTACTCGACCATTATGGCACAGCAGGGATTTATTGCCGCAAATATCAATTATCAGCAACCGGACAGTGCGCTGCCTGAGTTGAATATTATCCGGGAGACCATTTTACACCCGCCGACGAAAGTCGTTTGTAACTCCGCAGGATTCGGTGGAACAAATTCTGCTCTTGTTCTGGCTTTTTCCTGACTTTTATGATGTATGACTCTCTCATCATCGGAGCGGGTCTTTCCGGCCTGACCTCCGCGTTGTTGCTGGCACGCAGCGGCAGACGGGTGCTGGTCCTGGAGCAACACGCGCAACCGGCCCCGGTGGCGCGCGGGTTTTTTCGTGACGGTCTCTATTTCGACAGCGGTTTTCATTATGCCGGAGGGTTGGGCCCAAAGGGGGCGTTTCGACCGCTGTTCCGGCATCTGGGGCTTGAACAGAAGCTGGAACTTTACCCGTTTGCCGCGCAGGGGTTTGATCGTCTGCGGATTGCGGCTACGGGCGAAACCTGCTCCATGCCGGTCGGATTTGAGAATATCAAGGCGAAGCTCGGTGATCAGTTTCCGGCGGTACGGGGTCAGATCAATCAGTATATCGATGAGATTGCTGACAACTGGAGCCGGTTCCCTTATCTTGACCTCGATAGCGATCTGACCGGTTTCAGTCTGGAGTCGGTGCAGGGGTGTTCATTGTCTGATCGGCTGCAGGCGTTTGCAGATTATCCTCTGCTGCAAAGTCAGCTTTCGATGCACTCCCTGCTTTACGGGTTTTTACCGGAAGCCGCGTCAGCAACTTTGAACAGTCTGGTCGCCGGATCTTATTATCATTCGGTCCACGGGATTGTTGGCGGCGGTCGGGCTCTGGTCGAAGCGCTGCTCGAATTACTGGCTGAGGCGGGGGTGCAGCTTCGCTGTGGTGCTGAAGTTGCGACGTTGCTGGCAACCTCTGCCGGTGTCACGGGGCTGACTCTGCTGAGTGGCGAGGAGATTTTTGCCCAAGAGGTGATCGCGACGCAAAATCCGACCCTGTTACCGGGGATGCTGCCCAAGGGGCTGTTGCGTCCGGTCTATCAGAAGCGGTTGGAACAGTTACGCCAGACTCCGTCAGCTTATATTGTCTATGCAAAGAGTCGCCAATCGCTCGAATTTTTGCGCGGCAGCAATCTGTTTGTGCAGCCAAAGGCGGGGATCTTTTCGTATGCGGCGACGCAATCGCTCGATGAGCGCCCTTTTTATCTGACTGCCGCCGGTCCAAAGAGCGACGGTGGGATCATGGGGCTTGTCGGTATTGTGCCGGCAGGTTATGCTGAGGTTTCTGCTTGGGCGAGCGCTGAAAAACGCCGCTCTGCCGGCTATCGCACCCACAAACAGAAGGTCGGTGCGCGGCTGCTGAAACGGTTTGCCGACAGCTGTCCGGAACTGGCCGAGCTGGAGTTGCTGGAGCTGGCGACCCCCTTGACCCTGCACGACTATTCGCTGGCACCACAAGGGGCCATCTATGGCGTCGGGCATTTTCTCGGCCAGTATAATCCGTATCCGTTAACCCGTATCCCCGGCCTGTTTCTGTCGGGACAGGCGATTGCTGCTCCAGGATTTCTCGGAGCGGTGGCGGCCGGATACTTGACTTCCGGCTCCATTTTGGGTCATGAGTCTCTACGAGGAGAGATAAGAGCATGTCGTTAGAATCTGTCGTTGTGACCGGAATCGGAATTGTCTCCCCGTTGGGGCACAGTTTTGAACAGCTGACTCTGGCGCTCTCTGCCGGTCAATCAGGGGTCAAGTACCTCCCCGAACTCGAAAAAATCGGTGGGCTGCGCTCCCGTCTGGCGGCAACGGTCGAGGGGATCGACCCGCAGCAGGTGCCGCGAAAAATCCGTCGATCGATGTCGAACATGTCGATCTACGCCTATCTCGCCAGTCAGCAGGCGCTGGCCATGGCTGCCTATCCCGATGCGCAGCTCGCGTCCGGCCGTACCGGAGTCGTGATCGGCTCGACCCTCGGCAGTACGGAGAGCTGTGAAAAGTTTTTTGCCGATTATTTCAAGGATTACAGTCTGGAACGGATGAAGTCGGGCCTCTTTTTTCAGATTATGGGACATTCATGTGCGGCTAATGTTGCCCAGTCTCTCGGAATTACCGGCCGGGTGATGGCCCCTTCGGCCGCTTGTGCGACCGGTTGTCAGGCGATCGGTTACGCTTATGAGCAGATCGCTTTTGGCCGTCAGGACGCGATATTATGCGGGGGTGCCGATGAATTTCACCCGCTGACCACGGCGACCTTTGATGTGATGAATGCCGCTTCGACCGCTTTCAATCAGCACCCGACCGAATCTCCGCGCCCCTTTGACAAAGACCGCGACGGGATCATCTGCGGGGAGGGGAGCGGCATTTTGTTGCTGGAGAAAAAGAGTCTTGCCCTGGCTCGTGGCGCAACGATTCTCGCCGAAATCATCGGCTTTGCTACCACGTCGGATACGTCAAGTATCGCCAATCCCGATGCCGGGGCGATGCTTGAGTGCATGCGTCTGGCGCTGCAGGATGCGAATCTGCCCGCTGAGAAACTCGACTATATCAATGCCCACGCCACCGGGACGAATCAGGGTGATGCGGCTGAGGCCGAGGCGATCCGTCAACTGATTGGAGACCGGGTTCCGGTCAGCAGCGTCAAAGGGCATCTGGGGCACACCATGGCCGCCAGTGGCGCGATTGAAACGGCGGCAAGTATCGGGATGATGCTCCGGGGTGAACTGGTTGCGACCCGAAATCTGCGGCAGGTCGACCAAAATTGCGGCGGTATCTGCCATTTGCAAAAAAACAGATCCGAGCCGGTAAGGTATCTTTTGAAAAATAATTTCGCCATGGGTGGGATCAATTCCACCATTATTGTAAGGAGCAGGACGCATGACTGAACAGGAAGTGATTGAACGGATCGATTCCAGTCTGGCCGAAGAGTTTGAGCTCGACCGGGCGGATATGACGCCGGAAGCGAATATTTATGATGATCTCGGGCTCGACAGTCTCGATACGGTCGATATGGTGATCGTGCTTGAAGGGGCGTTCGATTTCAAGATCAGGGAAGAGGAGGCGGTGCGCAATATCCGTACTCTCGGCGATATTCATCGATTCGTGCTTGAAAAAGTGACGCAGAACAGCTGAGCATCGGGGATGTGCGGGACATGAAGGCTTGTTGCAGCAAAACAGTCAAAAGTGACGATCGTCCCGGTGCGGTTATTCTTTTGATGAATCTCTGGGCCTACCCTCTTCTGGTTTTATGGACCCTGTTCGGGATTTTGATCTCGCCGCTTTTTTTTGCGTTCTCCCGCCTGATTCTCGGCTGGCCGATCCATCGCATCATGCGCTGGTTCATCTGGCTTTACGGCCGCGGCTGGTTGGCGTTCATGAGCCCGTTTGTCCGCTTTCGCCGCGAGCAGATGGGGGTGATCAAAAACGATACCCCTTGTCTGTTTATCGTTAATCACCGCTCTTTTTTTGATACGTACTGCATGGCGTTACTACCGGTGCACAATATCGTCTACGCCGTTCGTTCCTGGCCGTTTCGGATGTTCTGGTATGGCGGGTATATGCGTCTGGCCCGTTACCTTGATGTCGAAGGGAGCAGCTGGGAGCAGACTCTTGAGCAGTGTGAGGCGACGCTGGCCGAAAACGGCTCCGTTCTGTTTTTCCCTGAAGGGCACCGCAGCCGTGACGGTGAGTTGCAACGCTTCTACTCTGGCGGGTTTAAAGTGGCGATCAGCGCCGGTGTCCAGCTGATTCCACTCTGTATCGACGGAACCGAGCAGCTGCTCCCCCCCGAGCGAAAACTGTTTCGCCCTTGTCGCATTACGCTCCGGGCTCTCGATCCGATCGATGCGCGCCTGTATAGCGAAGAAGGGGGGCATATCCGGCTGCGCAAAGAGGTAAAAAAACAGATCGCGACCGCACTTTGTGCGATGCGTGACGAGGCTTCGCTCTGATGCGCCCCGAATACCGGTTAGACGCGACCTCGACCCTTCAGGAGATTGCGGCGCGCCAGCTCGAATTGATGCAGCAGCAGCTCGCCTATCTGCAACACGCCTCCCCTTACTATCGGGAGCTGTTGGGGACGGCCGGATTTGCAGCGCGGCCGCTGCACTCACTCGATCAGCTGTCCGATTTGCCGCTGACCGACAAGAGTCAGTTTGCCGCCCGTAATCGCGATTTTATGGCGGTTTCCGCAACGCAAGTGGTCGATATCTGTCAGACGTCCGGGACAACCGGTGAGCCGGTGACGATCTGGCAGACTGAAAATGATCTGCAACGTCTGACCCGCAATGAACAGATGGCGTTTATGGCCGCCGGCCTCTGTCGGGAGGATCGGGTGTTGATTTGCGCCGCCCTCGATCGTTGTTTTATGGCGGGCCTCGCTTATTTTCTCGGTCTGCGGGCCATCGGCGCGACGGCGATCCGCGCCGGTTCCGGACAACCGGCTCTGGTCGTTCAGCTCATTCTTCACCAGCGACCGAATATCCTGGTCGGAGTGCCGAGTCAGCTTCTGTCGATCGCGCGACGACTGCAGCAGGCTGGTATCGATCCGGCAAACCTGGGGGTGGAGAAGCTGATCTGTATCGGGGAACCGATCCGTAACCCCGATCTTACCCTTTCTCCCCTCGGGATGCTGTTGCAAAAGAGCTTTGCCGCCCGGATTCTCGGCACTTATGCCAGCACCGAAATGGCGACCGCCTTTGCCGACTGCACGGCCGGTTGCGGCGGACATCTGCTGCCGGAGCTGATGCTGGTCGAAATTATCGATGCGCGTGGCGACGCTGTGGCGGATGGCGAATCGGGCGAAGTGGTTGTGACGCCACTCGGCATCGAGGGGACGCCGCTGTTGCGTTACCGGACCGGCGATATCGCCCGCCTGCATCGCGAGCCGTGCCTCTGTGGTCGATTGACGCCACGGTTGGGCCCGATTCTCGGTCGCAAGGCGCAGATGCTTAAATATCGGGGGACGACTCTTTTTCCGGCGGCGATCGGCAATGTTCTGCATGCGATAGAGGCGGTGCAGGGGTATTACCTGGAGGTCGAGCGTGAGTTCGATCTTTCCGACCGGATCCGGGTTGTGGTCGGGTGTACGGATCGATCGTTAACCGCAGAGCACCTGGCTGAATTGATTGCAGCAAAGACCAGAGTCAAACCGGAAGTGGTCCTGGTCTCCGCCGAGGAGATCATGCAGAAAACCGTGTCTCCTGATCGTCGTAAACCGGTTATTTTTTTCGATTATCGTCATTCTGACAGCAAGACAGGGAGAGATTGAGCATGAGTCAAGCAGTAGTCGTTCTGAACGGCAACGATTTAACCATTCGTGACATTGTTGCGATCGGGGTTGGCGATAAACAGGTTGCGCTCGATCCGGCCGCTCTAAAGCGATGTCGGGCCAGTCGTCGCTTTCTCGAAGAAGAGGTGGCGGCCAAGCGGATTATCTACGGGGTGAATACTTCTTTCGGGCCGATGTGCAACAAGATTATCGATGATGCACAGATTGAAGAGTTGCAGGTCAATCTGATCCGGAGTCACGCGGCCGGATTAGGGGATCCTCTCAAAGACTATATTGCGATTGCTGTCATGGCGGTGCGTCTGAATACTCTGGTTAAAGGGTATAGTGGCGTGCGGGTTGAGCTGCTCGAACATATGCAATGGATGATTAATCAGCGGATTGCGGCGTATATCCCCGAATGCGGCAGTGTTGGCGCTTCGGGCGATCTGATTCACCTGGCGCACCTCTCCCTGGCGGTTATCGGTGAAGGGGAGGTTTACTATCGGGGGGAATTGCAGGATGCGGCCGTGCTCTACCGGCAGCTCCAGCGCCAGCCGATGCGCCTCAGCTTCAAGGAGGGGATTGCCCTGATGAACGGCACCAGCGCCATGACGGCTCTGGCCGCTTTTGCCATTTTCGGGGCAAAGAAGCTGTTGAATCTCAGTTGTGTGAACGGTGCTTTTGCCCTCGAAATTTTCGGCGGGATCGACGACGCGTTTGATGAGGATCTGCATCGGGTCAAGCCTCACCCGGGGCAGCTGCACGTTTCCGAAGTGATTCGTCATCTCTATCAGGGCTCCGGTAATATTACCCTGCGTTCAGAGATGCATGAGCTGATCCGGAACCAGAAATCGGCCGGACCGGTCTTCGAAACCAGTATCAATGTGCAGGATGTCTATTCGGTTCGCTGCACCCCGCAGGTGCTGGCACCGGTTGCCGAAGCGGTGGAGCAGGCGAGTCGGGTTGTCGAAATTGAGGCGAACTCTTCCAACGACAATCCGATCATTATTCCGGAGAAAAAGAAGATCATCCATGGGGGGAATTTCCATGGTCAGAGTATCGGCTTTGTGATGGACATGCTCTGCATGGCGGTGGCAACCCTCTGTAATATTTCCGAGCGGCGTACCAACAAGTATCTCGACAAAAATCTCAATGAAGGGCTGCCGGAATTTCTGATTCCCGGAACCCTCGGGCTCACCATGGGCTTTATGGGGGCACAATATCTGGCGACGTCAACCACAGCCGAAAATCGGCAGCTGGCGAATCCGGTCAGTACCAATTCAATCAGCTGTAATGCTTCAAACCAGGATGTGGTCAGTATGGGGACGGTTGCGGCACGCAAGGCGTTCAAATCGGTCAGCAACGCCAAACATATTGTGACCCTGGAAGTCCTTGCTGTTTTACAGGCGCTCTCCTTCCGGAATGCGGAGCGACTCGGGCGTGGCACCGGGCGTATTTACCAGATTCTCAACAACGATTTTACCCCCTACGATAACTCAGGGATCTTTCACAATGAGCTGGTGCGATTGCGCAAAATACTCTTTTCAAGTCAACTGTTTGATGATCTGCTGATCTACTGGGAGGATTAATGAGTGATACGCTCCCGATGGCGGCCGAAAAGATTATCCCGCACCGTCTGCCGATGCGACTGATTGACCGTCTGCTGGAGGTCGACGGTAACAGCGGTGTTGTCGAAGCGCGGATCGCGGCGGATTGTCCGTTGGTCTCTGCTGACGGAAGGCTCGAAAATGCCGCCCAGATTGAGCTGTTGGCACAAGCCTATGCTGCGGTAAGAGGGTATATTGATCGACTTAAGGGGGGGGCGGTCAGGCACGGTTTTCTGGTCGGGATTAAAAACTTCACCTCTTTGCGGTCTCTATCGGTTGGCGATCCGTTACGGATTCAGGTTCGCACCTTGGCCGAGCTGGATGAGTTTCTGGTGACTGAAGGTGAAATCTGGCGCGGGACCGATATGGTCTCGCAAGGCGAATTTAAACTCTGGGTTCCTTAATATGCGAATTTTTTATCTGCTTCCGACGCTCTTGTCGCTGCTGTTGTTGATCTTTCCTGCTCCCGGTCGGGCTGCATCGGGGACGCTGCAACCGCTATTGGGCGAGTTGCAGACGGCGGCCAAGCAGACGCAAACCCTTGCCAGCAGTTTTGTTCAGGAGAAAAATCTGGCAATTTTTTCCGAAAAACTCCTGTCGCAGGGGCGGTTTTTTTACCAGGCGCCGGACCGGTTACGCTGGGAGTTGTTGACGCCGGTCGCTTCCGGTTTTGTGCTGCGCGGGGGGGAAGGGGAGCGCTGGAACAGTCTCAGCCAGGAACGGACCTCTTTTTCAGTCGAGAACGACCCGATCATGGGTGTGATTGCGCAGCAGCTGCTCGCCTGGGCGCGCGTCGATCTCGACTGGCTGCAGAGACGCTACCAAATGCGATTGATGACTGACGATGCAGACAGTCTGCGGCTGATCCCGCTCGATCAGGGGGAGGCCGGTTTTATCGATTATTTTTTGGTTCAGTTTGCACCGGATCGCCGTTATATTGCCGCGATTTTACTGGTCGAGCAGGGGGGAGACAGCACCCGGATCCGTTTTACCGATGTGCAGCTGAATAAAGAATTGCCCAAGGCGATTTTTCAGTCGCCGGAGTTGCAATGAATCTGATTGCCGATTGCTACGAAAAATTGCAGAAAAAGCGCGGCTGGCTGGTTCTGGTTCTGTTGCTGCTCGCTCTGGTCAGCGGCTGGAATTTGACGCAACTTAAGGTGGAGGAGAGCATTGCCTCCATGTTGCCGGATGGCGAATCGCGGGTTGCCAGCGATTTTCAGCTGCTGCAACAGGCGCCATTTGCCCGTAAAATCGTTATTCATCTCCGCGGGGGAGAAGAGATTGCGACGCAGCAGCTGCTGGCGGCGACCGATCAACTTCGCGCGGCTCTCCCCGCAGAGCTGTTCAGTCATCCACTCAGCGGCCCCGGCGCACTGCAGAGCGCGTCTTTGCCGATGGAGCTGGGGGATTATCTGCCGTTTCTGGCTGATGCAAAAGATTTGCAGCAGATGGCTCAGCTGTTGACCCCGCAGGAGATCGATCGGAGTATTGGCGTCGCCCTGGCGCAGCTGATGCAACCGCAGGGGGTGGTGTTGAAAAAGCAGATCCGCTCTGATCCTCTCGATCTGCAGCGGTTTGCGCAACAGAAACTACGCTACATCAACCCTCTCCCCGGCGTACGGCTGGTGCAGGGGCATTTTTTGAGTCGTGATGGCCGAAGCAGCCTGATTCTGGCCGATACCCCGGTTTTGATTACCGATGTTGACGGCAGCAGAAGACTGATTGACGCTTTTGCCGTGGCGAAGCAGCAGCTTCCTGCCGGCATCCGTGCCGATCTGATCAGTGGCCATCCGTATACGCTGGCGAATGCCGAAGTGATTCAG
>JACUTX010000366.1 GCA_014859615.1 Desulfuromonadales bacterium
AACACATTAAGATCGGCTTAATAAATTAAAACCAAAAGGAATGACTAATTATTTTTGTAATTTGGGCCTTTTACAATAGTCTTTTTACGTCATTCCCCCCGAAGTGATTTTAATCAGGAATCCAGTTCTTTTTTGTACCCGACACGGTAGACGGTGATCCCGTTGACCTGCTTGACGCTCTCATACAAAGTCTTATTGCGCCGGTCACTACTCTTGACCATCCCATCCCAGCCGATCGACTTGAAGCTCTCAAGCGTGGTTCCGGCGATATTCACCACCATCAGACTATGCTCGGGGCTGATCGGGCTGATCAGCAGCAGATATTGATCGGCATAGTCACGGCGGATGGTCGCACATAATATCGCTTCGTCGACGCTGTAGTGCTTCCAGTCGGACGGAAAAGAGAGGGCGAATTTGAAATGGCTGTTTTCATAGAGGCCAGCGGCGGCATCGAGATCGCCAGCGGTGGAGGCGAACGGATTCGCCAGCACTATCCAGGCGCTGATCCCGATAGCGACCACCAGCAGTATCAGCAGATTGCCGAGGGGGAAGCTGCGCTTGGCTTCCGGTTCGGCGTAGGGATTGGCATAAGGATTGGCGAAGGGGTCGGCTGGCGAAAAGGCTTCACTCTGTGGGGAGCGGTAGCGCTGCATCACGATCTGACACGATATGCAGCTCTCTGCTTTCGGCTGGACGGTGCCGCATTGAGGGCAAACGACCTGCGAGGACGACACACCATGCACCGACAAACTGTTCACCGTGCCAGCCATCTCAATCGTGCCGCCCTCTGCCGGTGGTACCGTCGTCGCCATTTGAATCGTAGAGCTCTCGACCGACGGTACTTTCAGCACCGTACAGGCCATCCCCGCTCTGGTCAGTGCGGCGCGATAACGCTCGGCCGTAGCGGCGGTGAGCCCGCTCTTGATAACAACCGTCCGCCCGGTGAAAAGCTTGGCGAGCTTCTCTGACCCGAACTTTGTCAACTGCTGCAGATTAGCCTCGACCGCGACGCGATCTCTCCCCGCAACGATCTTTCCGGACGTAACAATACGAAACAGATCCTCAGACATACACCCTCACCTTTTCTTTTTTTCTACTTCACGACAAAAGAATAAACATTGCCATTCCAGCCAGCTCCCCACAACTGCTCCCCATCGTAGGCGATGCCGTAAAACGCATCGGGGACGGCGAACCCTTCGACCACATCCCCGGTTTCCGGGTCGAGCTTGTAGAGGGCATCCCCCATCGAAGTATAGAGCCAGCGCCCATCGGAGGCAAGACCGGGGCTTGCGGAGCGGTTTGGGATCACGGTGATGGCGATCGATCTGCGCAGCTTGCCATCGAGGGAAAACTTCAGCAGTCGATAGTCGTTCACATCGTCGGAGCGATGATAGCCGATAGCGTAGAGATGATTGTTGTGCAGGGTCAGGTCCCCTAAATGGAACTGACTCGAATATAAAAAGAACTTGTCCTTCGGCTCAAGGGTTGCCGGATCGAGCGGATTGCAATCGTTGGAGAACTGCCCCTGAACATGATAGAGCTGCTCCTTATCCGCCGCCAGGCCGCCGTACTGCTCTTTGTAGGTGATATCGGGCGCGTCCCGGTTGATGACCCGCCCATCTTCTGGATCGAGCTGATAGATCCCTGCCGCCGTCTTATATGAAGACATGTAGAGGGAGCCTGCGAACCAGGCGAGCCCGTACGGCTGACTGCCTTCCGGGGCTTTGAACCGCAACTGCATCTGCAGCGGCTGCAGCGGCTTATCGGCCGTGTACGGTTTTGCCTGGAGAACCGGCTGATACTGATTGTCGCGGTAGGAACGCCGGTTGCCCGGCGTCCCCCGCACAGATCCCGGCGTGCGG
>JACUTX010000367.1 GCA_014859615.1 Desulfuromonadales bacterium
TCGAGCGACTGCCGATATGTTTTGAAATTCGTGCTATGATCGCAGTTCGAAATTATTTTAACTTTTTCCCTGCGAATGAATGGACCGAATCGTTGATGTTGAATTTGTCTCACGTCGTTAGCGTGTCCCTGAAAAAATCGACCCGATGCTGCTTGCTGCTCCTCTCTTTCTTACTGCTCCTTGCGTCACCGGCGCTGGCAGAAGAGACGTTACCAGATTTTGCCGCCTGGCTCGATCTGCTGCGTACAGACGCTCTGGTTGCCGGGATTTCGCAACAGACACTGGACGCGGCGCTGGCCGGTCTGAAAGCCCCGGAGCCGAAGGTGCTCAAGCTGGATCAAAAGCAGCCGGAGCAAAAAGCGACGCTGCACGATTATGTGACCAATCGGGTCACGCCGCTGCGTTTGGATGAAGGGCGGGTGATGCTGCAGCGCTATGCGACCGAGCTCGACCGGATCGAACGGGAGTACCGGGTGCAGAAACGTTTTATTGTGGCGCTGTGGGGGCTGGAGAGCAGTTATGGCCGGAACGCTGGCAAAAGTCCGGTGATCGTGTCGCTGGTGACTCTGGCTTATGATGAGCGGCGCAGTCATTACTTTCGCAGGGAGCTGCTTGAGGCGCTGAAAATCCTCGATGCCGGGCATGTATCGCTGGCCGACCTGAAAGGGTCGTGGGCGGGGGCGATGGGGCCGTTTCAGTTTATGCCATCGTCCTATCGCCATTATGCGGTCGATGGGGATGGCGACGGGCGCATCGATATCTGGGGGTCGGTGCCGGACGCGCTCGCTTCGGCGGCCAATTATCTGCAACAGGCCCGCTGGAAGCACGATCAGACCTGGGGCCGACCGGTCAAACTCCCTGCCGATCTTGATTTATCGCTGAGCGGTCTCGACACCCGGCTGCCGCTGGCGCGCTGGCAGGAGCTCGGGGTGCGGCGCAGCAATGGCCAGGCGCTGCCGCAACGCAATCTGCATGCGGCGCTGATTATCCCGGATGGCAAAGCCGCGCCGGCCTATCTGGTTTACGACAATTTCCGTGCGCTGCGGCGCTGGAACAAATCGAATGCCTTTGCGGTGACAGTCGGGACCCTGGCTGACTCCTACTAAAAAACCGCTCCCCCTTAAACCGGACCGGTCAGCCGCTGCTGTTACGCTCTTTCAGCGCGATCTCCAGAAATTCCTGTTTTGCCATCAGCTCCCAGGTCACGGTTGCATCGAGCGGTTCGGATGAAATCAACCACGACTCTCCCGCACGGACTTTGAACAGCGCGTAGTAGTCCGGCTCCCGGGTAAAGTCGCGATAGGCGTAGAAGGTGACGCCATCACTGAACAGACAATTGAGGGCTGAGAATTTGTGTTTCTGCCGGATTAGCGCCGCCGAATCGAGAAACTTGCGTCCGAGATTTTCAGCCGTGCCGCTCAGGACATGGTAAAACAGCACCTCGGTGTCGCGGGCATCGGCGGCCAGACCGGGGCGGGTGATCTCCGGCAGCAGCTCCTGGTAGTCGTAGACGACGCCGTTGTGGAAAAAGACCGTGTTGCCACTCTGGAACGGGTGGGCGTGGCGACTGCTGGTGGTGTTCTTCCAGGCTGATTTGCGCAGGTGCAGGATCATCAGCGGCGCGGTCTGCGCTCTGCTGAGGAGCCCGAACAGTCTGTCGGTCTCATCTAACAGGCTGGCCCCGCTTTTATGCACGATCAGCTCTCCACCCTGATAAAAAGCGACCCCCCAGCCATCCTCGTGCCCCGGCGGGTCTTCCGCCATGACGATACCGCTGCGCGCGAGCTCGCAGAAACGGACGATAATCTGCTGGTGGCGGGTGTAGTCGAAGTTTGTAATTCCAAGAACTCTGCACAT
>JACUTX010000368.1 GCA_014859615.1 Desulfuromonadales bacterium
GTCCCCATTTCCTGGTCGGGGAGTTGCCGACTCGCCAAGAATGTGGCATTGTGTGGACGCTCGGTTTACGCTGAATTGAGTCTTTTTGGTTTGTCGTTCGCAGCAGCTCTTTTTCTTTTTTATCATCCGGTGACAGGAAAACTAAACATGAAGCATAAAATCAAAGCGACCCAGAATATCTCGCGCGATTGTATGGTCTGTGGGGTAAAAAATGAATTCGGCTTAAAGACCCGTTTTTATGAGACGGAAGAGAACGAGGTGGTGGCTCTGTTCACGCCGCAGAAGGAGCATCAAAGCTACCCGAATGTGACGCATGGCGGGATTGTTGCGGCGATTCTCGATGAAACCATCGGTCGGGCGATCATGGTCTTTTACGATCGCAGCAGCTTCGGGGTGACGATTGAACTGAATGTTAAATATAAACGCCCTGTGCCGTATGGGGTGGAGCTTACGGCCGTTGGCCGGATCAGCAAAGATAGCGGCCGGATCTTTGCCGGGAGTGGAGAAATCTATCTGCCGGACGGTACCCTGGCGGCGACGGCCGAAGGGAAATATATGAAGCGACAGCTCGGGCAGATTACCGACGAAGCGTTTATGGCGAACGACTGGTTTACTCCTGACGATTTTCCGGCGGAGATTGAGATCAAAAATGGGGATTCTTTATGATTGTCGGCGTGTTGCGCGAGATCAAGGCTGAAGAGAATCGGGTCAGTATGACCCCGGCCGGCGTTGAGGTGATGGTTCTGGCCGGTCATCAGGTTCTGGTTGAGGTGGCGGCGGGGATCGGCAGCGGTTTTGCTGATGACGATTATCGCGCCGCCGGAGCCGAGATGCTTGCAACTCCGGCCGGGATTTATGCAAAGTCAGAGCTGGTGCTGCACGTCAAGGAGCCGCAACCGGCGGAATACCAGCTGATTCGCCCCGGACAGATCCTCTTCACTTATTTTCATTTTGCGGCGTCACTAAAGCTGACCGAGGCGATGCTGGCGACCAGGGGGGTCTGTATCGCCTATGAGACGATTGTCGAGCCGCAGGGGGGGCTGCCGCTGCTCACGCCGATGAGTGAGGTGGCCGGGCGGATGGCGGCGCAGGAGGGGGCAAAATATCTGGAATCGGCCCAAAAGGGACGCGGTATTCTTCTCGGCGGGGTGACCGGTGTCGCTCCGGCAACGGTGCTGGTGATCGGTGCTGGAGTGGTCGGGACCAATGCCGCGCAGATGGCTTGTGGTCTCGGGGCGAAGGTCTATCTGCTCGACAGCAGTCTGACCCGTCTGCGCTCTCTGGTCGGGGTTATGCCGAAAAACTGTTTTTTACTGATGTCGACCCCGGCGGCCATTCGTCAATCGCTACAGGAGGCCGATCTGGTGATCGGCGCGGTGCTGGTGCGCGGCGCCAAGGCGCCAAAACTGATAACCCGCGAGATGCTTAAAAGTATGAAAAAAGGGGCGGTGCTGGTCGATGTGGCGATCGATCAAGGGGGGTGTTTCGAGACGTCCAGGCCGACCACACATGCCGATCCGACCTACATGGTCGATGATATTCTCCATTACTGTGTGGCCAACATGCCGGGGGCGGTCCCTCTTACTTCGACCATGGCGCTGACCAATGCGACGCTGCCGTATATTCTCGATCTGGCGAATCGGGGGTGGCGGCAGGCGGCGGGCGAGAGCAGCGGCATCAAGGCCGGATTGAATATTGTCGATGGCAAGGTGGTCTATCGTGAGGTGGCCGAAGCGTTTGGTCTTGAGTTTACGCCGGTCGATTCGGTTTTGTAAAAAGTGTGCGCAACGATTCAGTAACGGCGAAAAAGGGTGTCATTCCCGAGGGGGTAATTGCGGAATCCAGTTTTTAAA
>JACUTX010000067.1 GCA_014859615.1 Desulfuromonadales bacterium
CGCTTCAGATCATCGAGCATCACCCATCGGGTTGTTTTCCCAAAATTGACCCCGAGCTTGTCGAGCATCTCCAGGAGTACAACCTTACGATGGCCACGGGTTGCCAGAGTTCGAAGTTCATCGATTTCTGCGGCCCCATGCACCAGCAAAAATTTTAATGCATCACCCGACAAACTCCCCTGTTCGGCCAGTTGCAGCGCTGTTTCAACCCCGACGGCCCCGCCGCCGATAATCACAACATTTTGACCGACCTGCACTTTTCCGGAAAGAACATCCCATGCCTGTACAACGTGCGGAAGATCTGTACCGGGTATGGGTGGTGCCGCCGACTTGCCACCGGTCGCGAGGATTACTACATCCGGCTGCATCTGTTCGATAAATGCCAGATCGACGCACGTTTCAAGTCGCAGATCAATCGGTTCAAGCTCGACCTGACGGGTCAGATCTTCGGCAAGTTGAACAAACTCATGCCGTCCGATCGGAGCACCGGCCAGAAACAGCTGGCCGCCAAGCCTGTTCGCTTGTTCGACCAGCGTCACACGATGTCCACGTCGGCTCGCTGCAAGCGCCGCACTCATGCCGCCCGGCCCGCCACCGACGACCAGAACCTGCTTCACTTTTTCGGGACCCGCCGTTAGAGATTCATATTCATGTCCTGCCCGCGGATTACAGAGACATTCAACCGCACGCATTTCAAATAAATGATCGAAACACCCCTGAGCACAGGCGACACAATGGAGGATCTCCTCTTCCCGACCGGTGCGTGCTTTCTCCGGCAGATAGGGATCGGCTATCAACGCCCGCCCCATAGCGACCATATCACAGCTGCCGTCAGTCAGAAGCTCTCTGGCCAGCTCAGGATCATTGATTCGGTGACTGGCAATCACTGGCACTTGTACGATCTCGCGAACGGCACGGGCCAGATAGCTGTACATCCCGCGCGGAACCTTGGTCTGTATCTGCGGGATTCGGGATTCGTGCCAGCCGACATTAACGCAAAAGGCATCAGCACCGTTTCGTTCAAGCAGCGTGATAAATTCGTGCATCGCTTCCTGACCGATCCCTTTTTGCATGAAATCGTTTCCGTTCACCCGAACAATGATCGGAAATTCGGCTCCGACCGCAGCACGAACCGCGCCCAGCACATCAAGACCAAAACGCATCCGCTTTGCGCGGGTACCGCCGTAATCGTCGTGACGTTGATTGGTTAACGGAGAAAGGAAGGAACTGATCAGATAACCGGTACCATAAAGGAGTTCAACCGCGTCAAAACCGGCCTGTTGCACACGACCGGCCGCTGCGGCAAAGCTGGCAACAGTCGCTTCAATCTCGTTGACGCTCAATGCGTGCGGCGTTTCGCCGGTCAGGCGTGAAGCGATTGCCGATGGCCCGACCGGTTGTTTGCCGCCGAGCAACATGGAATGGTTATAACGTCCGGCATGATTGAGCTGCACCGCCCCCCGTGCACCGCTTTGTTTGATCGTTTGCGCAAGGGAAGTTAACCCGGCGATAAATTTGTCATCATGGGCACCAATATGCATCGGATTGGCCGACAGGTCATCGACCGATGCATAGCCGACGGTTATCATCCCCGCTCCACCTTTGGCACGCTCAGCGTAAAAAGCGAGGATTTGCTCCGTCACCTGATAATGACGACACATATTCAGATGCATCGCCGGCATATAAATACGATTCTTGATACTCAAGCTGCCAATAGAGATCGGTTCAAACAGCGGATCGCGCATAAGATGTCTCCGTTCGGTCGATAAATCGCCGACTGGTATTTAGTTCGTCGTCAGTTTGACAAATTTTTCGGCAACAGCTTCAAAAAGATCGAGATAAACCAGCGCTTCGCGCAGCTGATCTGGCCGGTTGAGAAAATCGCGCATAAAAACGATCTCGGAAACCTTCAGATAAGTATGAAACGGATCATCCCTATCAGACCCGAAAAGTTGTCGGATAATCTGACGGATATCTTCCTCGTGGCGGAATTTTCTGATCCGCTCAGCTCGATCGAGCAGTTTGTCGATATAGAACAGAATTGTTGCATCCAGACTGTCGATATCCTGACGGTGCCCTGGGAAAATACGTCGACCATAAAGATTTTTCATCTGATGCAAGGTGGCACAATAAGCGCCATAGTTATCAAAACGGCTGGACAACGTATCAAGATCAAGATCGAGCAGCGGCGCCTGAAAAATGCCGCGCAGTAAAGTATCGCCCGTGACAGCCCAATCCCCGCCGATGTAAACAAGATCGCTCTGCGAATGACCGGGACAGGTTAAAAATGAACAGCCTAACCGCTCTAATATATCGGACTCTTCGACCACCTGATACCCCTGCGGAAAATCGGGAAAGATACCGGCGCTGCTCACTGTCTCCCGGAACTGTTTGAGATACTGACGGTCAAACCCCAGCTCATTCAAGATCGTTTCAATCCCGTCCAGACGCCGACGGTGGTACTGTATCTTGACGGCGTCCTTGTGCGGCAGGTAGATCCGGGCGTTGGAATGTTTACCCAGGTAATTGGCCAGTCCATAATGATCGACATGGCAATGTGTGATAAAGACATGCTGAAGTCGATCCAGATCGACATTTGCCTTAAGGGAAGCGAGCGCTTGCTCTGTGGGTGGACCGGTGTCAAACAGGATCAGTTCCCCCTCCATCTCGACGGTGTAGATGTGAACGTCACCGACCGGATAAGGAGTTGGAACTGTATGTTGCTGCATCATCTGCTCCAGAGTCAGTCACCAAAATGGGGGCGCTTACCTTATTGATTAAATTATCTAATGATTCGGCACCCTGCTCACATTGCATGTAGGCTACCAAAAGAGGAGCTAAGTGAATTTCTTGCAAAAAGCCTGTCATCCCCGAAAGATTTTATCGGGGATCCATGGTTTTAAAAACTGGATTCCCGATTACCACCTCGGGAATGACAATTTTTTCGCTGGTGCTGAATCGTTACAATTTTTAGTTAATTTCACAATTTGAAAAATAATGTTTGTCAGCTCCGACGACAAAACCGGAGCTGACAAACATCTCAACCGTTTTTGAATCTTTACATGAAAATATATTTTTCTTCTTCGAGCGCCGCATGAGCCAGCAGACGTTTGGCCTGTAGCAGACCGCTGGCGTCGTACTTGGCAAAGCGCCGGACACCACTGAGGATCATCGTCAAGGTATCCCCTTCTTCGATATAGAAAGCCCCTTTTTTCGCCGCACTCCCAACGATTTCCGTTGCGGTGAATGCGCAGACCTTAACGGCAGCCGCCAGACGTCCTTTTTTTTGTTCGCTGACGCCTGGATATGTTTTTTCGGCCCGCAACACAGCGCTTTCAAGCGCAAAAATCTGAATCGCAATATCGGCGGCGGCGAGCAAGATTTCCTGTTCATCGGCGATGCGGTCCATGAACTTCTGGACGCCGGTCCCTGCCAGAATAAGAAAGAGGGTCTTCAGGTTTTTGAGCAGAGCCTTCTCCCGTGCAAACAAAACAGTCTCATCGACCTCTTCAAAGGACGGGGTCATCAGCGATTCAAAGGCTTTCATCGCCTCCTGTTGCAACGGCAGCTCCCCTTTCATCGATTTGCGCAGTATCATCCCCGGAATCAGCAGACGGTTGATCTCATTGGTCCCTTCAAAAATCCGGTTGATCCGCTCATCGCGATAAAATCGTTCAGCCGGATATTCACTGACAAAACCATAACCACCGTGAATCTGCAGCACTTCGTCGACGGTGTGGGCCAGCACTTCACTGCAATAGACCTTGGAGATCGCACATTCCGGAGCATACTCTTCGATCCCCTTCAGATATTCTTCATAGTAGTTGTCAATCCCTTTTTCGATCGTCGCCAATTTGGTGTCGAGCAGCCCGGCCAGGCGATAGACGAGCGATTCAGCAGCAAAAATATCGGCGGTCAGATCGGCAATTTTTTCCTGAATGGCGCCGAATGAACCGATGGTCTTGCCGAACTGTTTGCGCTCGTTGGCATATCTGATCCCCTCACTCAAAGCCATCTTCGCCGCGCCGGTCACGCCGGCACCGAGCTTGAATCGGCCAACATTAAGGACATTAAAAGCAATCTTGTGCCCTTTGCCGATCTCGCCAAGGACATTTTCTACCGGAACTTTGCAGTTATCGAGAATAATCTGGGTGGTTGAAGAGCCTTTGATCCCGAGCTTTTTCTCTTCGGCACCGACCACCAGCCCCTCGAAATCGCGTTCCACCAGAAAAGCGGTAAAATGCTCCTTGTCGATCTTGGCAAAAACGGTGTAGAGCTGCGAAATAGAGCCGTTGGTGATGAACTGTTTGGTCCCGTTCAACAGATAGTGTGTGCCGTCTGCGGAGAGGGTCGCCGATGCTGTGGCACCGAGAGCGTCGCTGCCGGACCCTGGCTCGGTCAGGCAGTAGGCGGCGATCCATTCACCGGAAATAATCTTGTCGAGGTACTGCTCCTTTTGTGCGGCCGTGCCGTAATAGACCAGTGGCAAGGTGCCGATCCCGGTATGACAGGCAAAAGCGACAGAAAATGATCCGGACGTTGCGATCTTTTCACCGACCAGCATGCTGGTTGCCTTATCGAGTTCGAGCCCGCCATATTCCTCAGGCGCGTCAAGCATGAGCAGACCGAGTTCGCCGCATTTGCGCATCCCCTCGACCACTAGAGCAAAATTCTGATTATCGATCTCTTCCAGATGCGGGAGAATTTCATTGGTGACAAACTGCTCGGTTGTTTCAGCAATCTGTTTCTGTTCGTCGGTAAACTCCTCGGGGGTAAAAATTTCATTACAGAGGACTTCCGACACCAGATATTCGCCCCCTTTATAGATCCGTTCACTCATATTCCACCTCATTTGATTGATTTATTGGTTGGGTTCCAACAACGTGTTCTAAAGTTGTAACGGCTCAGCATTTATATTAAGGCATGAGGTCTACAGCTGTTGCCTGCATCCAACATTGTCACTTAACTTCCCTTCAACAACAGTAGTCGCCCACATGCTGTGCATGTTTGAGCAGGGTGCTGAATAAATTACCTAAAGTTTTTCAAAAATGCCGGCCGCGCCCATGCCGCCGCCGATACACATCGACACCATGCCATATTTCAGATCCCGCCGCCCCATCTCCGCCAGCAGAGTCGCCGACAGTTTGGCGCCGGTGCAACCGAGCGGATGCCCGAGAGCGATCGCTCCGCCGTTGACATTGATGATTTCCGGATCGAGCCCGAGCTCGCGAATCACCGCCAGCGATTGCGCCGCGAATGCTTCATTCAATTCGATCAGGCCGAGATCGCTCTGTTTGAGTCCGGCCATTTTCAGTGCCGCCGGAATCGCTTCAAGCGGACCGATTCCCATCAATTCTGGCGGGACACCTTTCACTGCAAAAGCGATAAATCGGGCGATTGGATCGATAGCAAGCTTTTTCATATAAGCTTCGGATACCACCAGTACGGCCGCTGCACCGTCGGTCATCTGTGATGAATTCCCGGCGGTGACGCTCCCGTCGAGTTTGAACGCCGGTTTCAGTCTGGCGAGTCCTTCGAGGGTCGTATCGTCCCGTACACCATCGTCAATCGATACGGTTTCACGTTGTTTCTTAACCTTGTTCTTTTCCAGCACGACCTGTTCAATCTCGACCGGGATAATTTCATTCGTAAATCGGCCGGCTTTTATGGCAGCGGCAGCCTTTTGATGACTTGCGAAAGCAAAAGCGTCCTGATCCTTGCGATTAATCCCGTACTTGGCCGCGACCAGTTCGGCGGTAATTCCCATGGAGGCGTAACTTTCCGGCCATTCACCCACCAAAGACGGATTGGCACTGTATTTGTTCCCCCCCATCGGCACCATACTCATCGATTCGGCGCCACCGGCGATAATACAATCGGCAAATCCGGCCATGATCCGCTCAGCAGCAGTAGCGATTGACTGCAGGCCGGAAGAGCAGAAACGATTGATGGTTTGGGCTGGCACCTGATACGGTACGCCTGCTTTCATTGCGGCGGTCCGCGCAAAGTTCATCCCTTGCTCCCCTTCCGGAAAGGCGCAACCGACAAGAATATCATCGACTTCAATGGCGTCGATTCCGGTCCGTTCAATCAATCCCCTGATTGCGGCGGCGGCCAGATCGTCAGGACGCGTATCTTTAAACTTCCCTTTTTTTGCGCGACAGCCCGGGGTTCGGTAAGCTGCCAGAATGTATGCTGAACTCATTATGTCCTCCACTATTTTCGGTGGCGCGGCGGCTTTGGCCCGTCCGCGACATTGATCTGATTAATTACGGAGCGGCTTCCCTTTTTTGAGCATATGCTGAATCCGCTCGGCGGTCTTTTTGTTGCCACACAGTTTGAGGAATCCTTCACGTTCGAGATCGAGCAGATACTGCTCGCTGATCACGGTTCCGGCCGGGACATCGCCACCAGTAATGACATCGGCGATGACACCGCCCATGACCGCTTCGTACTCGGTGGCAAAACCACCTTGAGCGAGGTTCCATAATTGACTTTTCATACTGGCGGCAACACTGCGACCGGGTGCCGAAATCGCCTCTTCCGGCTTGCCGGGACGATAGTTGGCCGCCAGCGCCAGAACTTTCTGTTTGGCATCAGCAATCAGCCGATCGAAGTTCATGGTGATCGAATCGCCGGCACGCAGATAACCGAGATCGCGCATTTCCGCCGCCGACATCGACACCTTGGCCATACCGATATTCTGAAAATTCTTAAAGATAAAAGGTGAAACGTCGGTGTCGTACTGTTTGGCCAGATTAACCGCCCGCAGGCACATCTCTTTGGTGCCGCCACCGGCCGGCAGCAATCCGACGCCGATCTCAACCAGCCCCATATAGGTTTCGGCATAAGCGTTGATTGCATCGGCATGCAGACTGAATTCGCAACCACCACCCAGGGTCATATTGAAAGGGGCGGCAACAACCGGAACGCTGGAGTACTTGACCGCCATGGTCGCTTTCTGGAATGCCCGCACCGCCATGTCGATATCCTCAAAAGCGCCTTCGGCGAGAGCAACGGCCATCATCATCAGGTTGGCGCCGACCGAAAAATTGACACCCTGATTACCGATGACCAGGCCAACACCGTCCTGCTCGGCTCGTTGGAGCGCTTTGTGAGTCATCGCCAGGATATCGCCGGTCAGCGCATTCATCTTCGAGTGGAATTCAAGTCCAAAGACGCCGTCGCCAAGATCGATCACCGAACAGTTGGCGTTCTTTTCAACGACGTTCCCTGCTTTTTTGAGAATATGAAGATTAATTTCGCCGTCAACCGCCTCAATCGCGTGGTACTTGCCACTGACCAGATCGAACTGTTCCTTTTTGCCATCTACAAACCTGTAAAAAGAGTCGACACTCTTCAGCTGCTCGGGGACGTCAACGCCATCCTTCTCAGCACGTTTAACGAACGCCTCGACACCGATCGCATCAAGCATCTCGAACGGTCCAAGTTCCCAGTTGAACCCCCATTTCATGGCGTTGTCGATATTAACAATATCATCGGCAATTTCCGGAATCCGCTTGACCGTATAGATCAAAGAATCACGCAGCGTACGCCAGGCGAATTCAGCCGCTTTATCATTACCGGCAACCACCATTTTCAGACGCTGCGCCGGGTCATCAATCATTTTGACCGCCTCGATCGAAGCAAATTTCGGTCGAGTAGTCGGTTTATAGGTTCCATCGGTGTAGTCAAGATAAGAGACCTTGCGCCCTTCAGCGGTATTCTCTTTAAGATAAAAGCCCTGCTTGGATTTATTCCCCAACCGACCAGCGGCAACCATAGCCGTTACAAATTCGGGAACTTTAAAAACATCCCGTTCTTCATCATCGATCAAAAGTTCAAAAGAGTTATTGCCAACGTGTGCCAGGGTATCGATTCCGACCAGGTCAGCGGTTTTGAAAACTGCACTTTTCGGGCGGGCGGTCGCCGGTCCGGCCACCGCATCGACTTCTTCAACACTCAACCCCATGTCGACCATCTGCTGCATCCCGTTGTACATGGCATAGACACCGATCCTGTTGGCAATAAAATTAGGCGTGTCCTTAGCGTAGACGATCCCCTTGCCGAGTCGGCGTGAAAGGAAATCAGCCATAGCGGCAATCAGAGTTGGATCGGTTTCGTTGCAGCCAACTACTTCGAGCAGACGCATATAGCGCGGCGGGTTAAAGAAGTGGGTCACAAGAAAATTCTTACGTACTTCAGGCGGGAGCGCGCTCGCCATTTCGTTGACCGACAGACCGCTGGTATTGGTCGACAGGATCGCACCTTCCGCCAGATTCGGCACAACCGTTTCGGTTAAAAGCCTCTTTTTGATCGCCATATTTTCGATGACGACCTCAACAATCCAGTCACAATCGCGCAACTTCGCCGCATCATCCGAAAAATTTCCAATTTGGATCTGGCGGGCATATTCTTTCAACTGAAACGCCGCCGGTTTCATCTGAATAACCGCATCCAGCCCGCTGGCAGCGATTCGGTTACGGACCTGTGGACTCTCCAGAGTGAGTCCTTTCTCCTCTTCCGCTGCGGTTAATTCACGCGGAATGATGTCGAGTAACAATACGTCAAGACCCGCATTGGCCAGATGTGCAGCAATGGTTGCCCCCATAACCCCTGCACCGAGAACAGCCGCTCGATTGATTTGTCTCATCCTTTTCCTCCGTTATCGTTTTTGTTTCAGTTGCCGATACCGTTTCCATCGGCATAATAGAGCGAATCGATCTTCTCCTGGTATATCTGATAAATAACTTTACGTTTGAATTTTAACGTCGGGGTCAACTCTCCCCCCTCTACTGAAAACTCACCCGGAATAACTACGAATTTTTTTATTGATTCATAAGAAGGTAATCTGGAATTCAACTCCGAAATCCGTTCTTCAAAGAGTTTACGGACCTTGGCATGAGCAACCAGACTCTCCAGATCAAAATAATCGATGCTCTCCTGCTGGGCCAGTTCGATCAGTCGTTCCAGATTCGGCGTTATCAAGGCGACCAGGTACGGCTTACGATCGCCGTGAACATAGGCTTGAGAAATATATTTATCGAGTTTAAGCTCATTTTCAATCGGTTGCGGTGCTATATTTTTCCCCCCGGCAGTAACAATAATCTCTTTTTTACGATCCACAATATAGATGAACCCTTGAGGATCGATGGTGGCGATATCGCCACTGCTCAACCAGCCATCTTTCAACACCTCAGCCGTCGCCTCCGGGTTTTTATAATACCCCAGCATAATTTGCGGCCCCTTAAGTAACAGTTCACCGTCATCTGCCAGCCTGGCCTCAGTCTGCTCCAGAAGTCGCCCGACCGAACCGAAACGGACTTCCTGCAGACTGTTTAACGTTACCGCTGGACTGGTTTCAGTCAACCCATACCCTTCACAAGTCGGGATACCGATAATCCACATAAATTCATTGATCGTTTTATCAAGAGGTGCACCACCGGAAATAAACAGCCGCAATCTCCCTCCGAAGCGTTCGCGAATTTTTTTAAAGATTATCCGGTCGACCAGCCAATACTTCAACCGGAGAAATCCGGGATTTTGCTGTTGAATATATTTACAATAAACGTATTCACGACCGATTTTTACTGCAGAATGGAACATTTTCCGTTTAAGCGGATTCGTCTGATGGACATTTTCGTAAATACGCGAATAGATTTTTTCAAACAGACGCGGAACGCTAACCATCATGGTCGGGCGTATTTCAATTATATTTTCGATAACTTTTTCGACGCTTTCGGCAAACGCAATATGACAGCCGTACATCAGAGCGGCATGATATCCGGCGGTTCTCTCCAGGACATGACTGAGTGGAAGAAAACTGAGAAAGGTTTCTTGTGAGGGGATCCCACCTAGTTTTTTTATACCGTAATAAGCGTCAAACAGCATCTGTGAATGGGTCAGCATCACCCCCTTTGGTCTGCCGGTTGTTCCCGAGGTGTAGATAATCGTCATCAGATCATTCTTGCCGATCAACGCGATCCCGACCTCTATCTCATCTTGCTCCTCTTTTGTTAACGGGTAAGAAATTTCAGACAATTGATAAAGTGTATTGACTGGAAATTCCCGAGATCCGAGAAAACGCTCAAATGAGAAAACCTGTAGAGCACTGCCAATCTCCTCACGGACCGCCAACAGCTTTTCATACTGTAATCGATTTGAAATAAAAATAATTTTTGCACCGCAATGATTAATCACTTCAGCAATCTGTTGTGGCGTATTGGTCGCATAAATCGGCACGGTAACTCCACGTGCAGTCTGCGTCCCGAGATCAGCAATTGCCCAACCGGTCCGATTCTCAGAAAGAATTGCCACACGATCGCCTGGCTGAAGCCCGGCCTTAAGTAGCCCACGGGCCGCCATCAACACCCGCCTGTACAGCTGGTCATAACTCAAGGTGAGATAAACACCTTCTTTCTTGTAACTGACAGCCGGCAAGGTTGCGTACTGCGTCGCAGAAGATTTAAGCATTTCTGGAATCGATTGGTAGGATAGAGTCTTCATAGTATGACCTTTATCTATGCGTGTGACTCATAAATACATCACTCTTACGTACACGTCAACCTATTTTAGAACATTTTTTTACTGCTAAGATTTTATTCAATTTAAAAGGGATGAAATTAAAGACAATATTCACGGAAAAGAGATGAAACAGCGATAAAGCCATGTTTACAAATTCGCCTCGGCAGTCAGAGTGCGATAATAATGATCCCTCCCCTGGATAAATTCAAGAATTCTGACTCCCATCCCGGCGTCGCTTGTTGCCCAGACGAGATTGGGCGCAACTTCTTTGGACCAGTTGACGACCCCCTTCATCCGTACTACTTCACCATCGTTCAGCAGCAATTCTATCCCTAGTTCTGTATCTGATGGAAAAACAACAGCTGTTTTAATAAAGATCCCGGTAGTAGAAATATCTTCGGTAACCCCCATATTATTTAACCTGCAATCACCAAAATTAACCTTGAGTTTGATTGCAACCCGTTTATCGTTGTGATTACGTTT
>JACUTX010000068.1 GCA_014859615.1 Desulfuromonadales bacterium
AAAGATTATAAAGGCTCAACTGCAATGAAACGTAAAATTGTCATCATCGACGACGATCAGTACTTTCTCAATTTCCTGACCGGTTACGTCAGCGAACGATATCCCGATTTTAAAATTCTTGCTTTCAACGACCCGATCAAAAGTTTGTCAGCGATCAGCGCCGACACCGACCTTTTGCTGATCGACCTCGAAATGCCGGGCCTCGATGGGACCAAACTCCTCAGCTACGCCCTTGAAAGCGGCATCGACAGAAAAAAAATCATTATTCTCTCCGGTCGTGACGCCGAATATCTGCACAAAAAAATTCCGATGGGGCGATGTCTGGCGGTTCTCAACAAGCATGAAACCAGACAGAAAGAGGTCCTCGATATGGTGTTCAGCGCCCTGCAAAAAGAGGCGGAGGAGTAAAAAATAAGGAACATCAGCAGCGCAGCCAGCCGATAACCGTCAAAAAGCTGTAACGATTCAGCACTATTGTGAATCATAAGAAAAACTCAAGAAAGAGTGTCATCCCCGAACGATTCTATCAAAGGATCCATGGCTTTAAAGACTGGATTCCCGATGACACCCTCGGGAATGACACCCTTTTCGCTGCTGCTGAATCGTTACAAAAAACTTTTGCTTAAATCGACACGGAATCAATCAGAATCAGAAGGAAAAACAGCGCCAGAAACAGTTTGAGCCGCCTGCCGTGAGCGCTGGCGAACTCTTCAGGGGTAAAGAGTCTGCAAGAGAGAAGCGAACAAAGCATAAGCCAGAGGGTGCCGATAATAGCGAAAGCGATGCAGAGCGGCTGCACCAGAAGACCGCTGGCGACAAGTTGCAGGCCGCCGACCGCCAGGGCTACCGTCCAGAGGCGGGTCAACTGAATCAACTCTGTTGTTGTAACCGATGCGGGGACCAGCCCCAGACCGGCCTTGTGGTAATCATCGCGCTCACAGATCGCCAGAGAGATAAAATGCGGCACCTGCCACAATACCATGAAGATCAAAAGCGAATAGAGCCGGGGCGACTGTAACGAACCGGAAGCGGCCAACCAGCCTGCGGCAACCGGAAGAGCACCACTGATCGCGCCGGGGAAAAGCGCAAAAGAGGTGTGCCGTTTCAAGGGCGTATAGAGGCCGTTGTAGAGGAGCAGAGCCAGCAGAGCCGTCAACGCGACCAAAAGGTCAAGAGCAAAGAGAAGAGCCAGGCCGCTCACTGTGCAACCGACAGCCAGAATCAGAGCCTCGCGCCTGGTGATCAGACCGGTCACCAGAGGACGCAGCCTGGTTCGCGCCATGCAGGCGTCAACGTCGCACTCCTGAACCTGATTGAGTATTGACGCCCCCCCCGAAAAGAGGGCGATTCCGACCCAGAGGGTCAGAGCAACGGCAGATGAGCGCCCCCCTTCAACAGCGAGATAACCGACCACGGCGCTGAAAGCGACCATAAAAGTCAGACCCGGACGAATCATCAGCACCAACTGTCCGAACCCCGGCATAACTCTGATAGAGCTGATCGACATCTCTACTTGATCCCTTTTAGATAATCGACCAGAGCGTTCAACTCCGCCTCAGTCAACTGGTCATATACCGGCATGATCGAAGGGTAATCGTCGACGATCTCGGCTTCGGGGTGAGTGATGGAACGCCGCAGATAAGCGGCGTCGACAGTGATCCCTCCCCTCCCTTCGATTTCAGTTATCCGCCCGAAAATCGCCTTGAAACTCGGTCCGACCAGCGCCGAGCCGTCGATGGAATGACACCCCAAACACCCCTGCTCTTTGGCGATCTGCTCACCGTCAAGTGGTGCAATCGACTCCCCGGTCATCAGAAAATCGAGCATCCGATCAAGATCCTGCCCCAGACTCCCCTTGGCAAAGGGGGGCATAATCGGCGCGAACCCCTCTACGATCTCGGCTTCAGGATCGAGGATCGCCCGGCGCAGGTAGTCACGATCGACCCGCAGTTCCAAACTCTCTGCACCCCGCTTCACTTTGGTTATCCGCCCGGCGATCTGCTGCAGGGTCGGTCCGACCGATGCAGAGCCATCGAGACTGTGACAGCTGAGACACCCGTACCGATCGAGCAAGATCTCCCCATCGACAACGGGCGGCTGGGAAAAAATTACCCATTGATCAAACTCGGCCTGCGGCACCGCCTCGATCGTCGTAATCATATCAGCATGCCCCACCCCGCAATATTCAGCGCAGAAGAGGTTGTAACTCCCGGACTCCTCAGCCTCAAACCAGACCCAGGTCGTCATCCCCGGGACAACGTCGCGTTTCACCCGAAATGCCGGAGCATAAAAAGCGTGCAGCACATCGAGCGATTCGAGCTTGACCTTGACCGGCGTACCGACCGGAACATACAGCTTGCCCGAGCTTTTCCCGCTATCATACGTAAACTTCCACGACCACATCCGCGCCGTCGCATTAACCTGAATCGCTCCGTCCGGAATCCGCTGCAGGGTCAAAAACCCCTCCCAGCCGAACCAGAACATCGCCATCACCAGCAAGGTCGGAATAACCGTCCAGACGATCTCCAGCCAGAGGTTCTGATCCTTTTGCGACAACGGCACCGGATAGCGCTTGCGACTGTAGCGAATCACAAAGTAGACCATCAGACCGGTAATCAGCAGCAGCATAAAGATGCTGACTCCGAGGATGAAGATAAAGGCGTTGTCGACAGCCTGAACCGTTGTGAGTTGTTGCGGGTTCACGGCTCCTCCTTTGGGTTAGCGGTACAACACATCAATAAACGTAAAGCCGATAAAAATGGCCAGGATAATCAGCGCCGAAAGCAGGGCGAGTTTGAACAGCAGCTGCTCGTATTTCAGGTGCATGAAAATGGCGACCACCAGCGCTGATTTGCAGCTGGCAATCGAGAGAGCAACCCAGATATTGAGGGGGCCAAGGTCGATCTGAGCGACCGAGATCGTCACGCCGGTTAGAATCAGAAGAGCGATCCAGATCAGGATAAAGGTCCGGTAAGGGACGATATGCGAAGATTCACTGCTCATGTGCGCCATCCTCCTTTAAAGAACCAGATAGTAGAGCGGAAAGAGAAAAATCCAGATCAGATCGACCAGATGCCAGTAGAGGCCGGCATTTTCCAGAATGACCCAGTCGTCGCGATGCACCTTCTGCTGGCGGATAAAAACCATAACCCAGACGATCACCACCGCTCCGATCAGGACATGCAGACCGTGCAGACCGGTGGTCAGATAGTAAAGATTAAAATAGACCGTCTCACCGATCTCCCGCGCCTGCAGCTCCGGGCTTGCCGGGTAGAGCCCATGCTGAATCTTGGCGCTCCACTCAAAAAATTTATTCACCAGAAACAACAATGCCGAAGCGACTGTGGCGGCAAGGAGCCAGAGGGATTGTCTGGTTTTCCCGAGGCGCAGAGCGGTGATCGACAGGGCGACAAACAGACTGCTGGTTAAAAGAATCAGCGTATTGGCCGCGCCAAAGCGCAGATCGAGCTCGGCGCCAGCCGCAATAAAAGCGGCCGGGTAACGGGAGAGATAGACTGCGTACAGAATAAACAGGCCGCCGAAGAGGATAAGTTCGGTAAAGAGAAACAGCCACATTCCGAACTTGGCACCGACGTAATCTTTATGGAGGTGCGGCGTCATAAAATCCCCGCCTCTTTAAAATCATAGGGACCGTGCGTCACCACCGGATCGTTCTCGCCAAAATTATCGGTCGGCGGCGGCGATGGAATCTGCCATTCGAGGGACGCCCCCCCCCAGGGGTTCGGGCCGACCGGAGTCCCGCGCAAAACGCTGTGAAACAGGTTGGCAAACATGATAACCAGACCGATTGCCAGCACCCATGAGCCGACCGTTGCCAAACGGTTGAGATCGGTAAACTCCGGCAGATAGTTGTAATAGCGCCGCGGCATCCCTTTCACCCCGACAATCTGCATCGTCAGATAGAGGAGGTTGAAACCGACAAACATAAACCCCCAGGCGATGGTCGCCAGCTTCTTGCTGTAGATCCGGCCGTAGATTTTCGGGAGCCAGTAGTGCATGGCGGCGAAAAATGCGAAGCCTGCCCCTCCGAACATCACATAGTGGAAATGGCCGACGACAAAATGGGTATCGTGCACATGAACATCGGCCGACGCCGCTCCGAGGACCAGTCCGGAGAGACCGCCGATGGAAAAGAGGAGGACAAACGACAAAGCATAAAGGAGTGGCGGATCGAGAGCGATCGACCCTTTGTAAAGAGTCGTCACCCAGTTGAACACCTTGATCGCCGACGGGATGGCGACGACAAAAGTCAAAAAAGAGAAGAGCAGGACGGCGTTATCGCTCATACCGCTGGTATACATGTGATGTCCCCAGACCAGCGAACCGGCAAAGGCGATCGCCAGACTCGAAACGACAATCGCCTTGTAGCCGAAGGCCGGTTTGCGGGCAAAGACCGGAATAATATCGGAGACCACCCCCATGCCGGGGAGAACCATGATGTAAACCGCCGGATGCGAGTAGATCCAGAAGAGATGCTGATACATCACCGGATCGCCCCCTTGCGTCGGGTTGAACAGCCCGATACCGAGCAGCCGTTCGACCATCACCAGGGAAACCGTGATGGCCAATACCGGAGTGGCGAGAATCTGGATCCAGGCGGTCGCATAGAGCGACCAGGTAAAGAGCGGCATCCGGAACCACCCCATGCCGGTGGTCCGCATCCGGTGAATGGTGGTGACGAAATTTATCCCGGTCAGAATGGAAGAGAAACCGATGATGAACACCGCAAAGAGGGCCAGAGAGGCATTCGACGCGGTCTGGGTGCTGAACGGCACATAGAAGGTCCAGCCGGTATCAGGCGGTCCGCCGCCGGTAAACAACGAGGTGATGGCAAGCAAGGCACCGATCATGTACAGCCACCACGAGAGCAGATTGAGCCGCGGGAAGGCGACATCACGGGCGCCGATCTGAATCGGCATAATCAGATTGCCGAACGCAGCCGGGATACCGGGGATAATAAACAAAAAGATCATAATCACCCCGTGCAGGGTGAACGTAGCATTATAGGTCTGGGCTGACATGAAATCGACGCCGGGGGAAAAGAGCTCAAGCCGAAGCAGCAGACCGAGGAGTACGCCGACGCAAAAGAAGGTGACAATCGCCCAGAAATAGAGGAGACCGATCCGCTTATGGTCAGTCGAAAAGATCCAGCCGAGAAAACCTGGAGCCTTGGGATCGCCGAGAAAACCCCGATCACCAGCAGGATAATTACTCATAAAATGTCATCCTTTTTCTTTTTCTTGCCGGTCAAAAGCAAAAACAGGAGAAACACCCCCATACAGGCAAGGATCACCGTCGCAGAGATGCGCAGCAGGTTCAAAACGTAGGTGTTATTTTCCGCATCATAAGTAAAACAGAACTGCACCACCTTGCGAATGGTCGCCCCGACTTGCCCCGCTTCGGCCTCATAAAGAGCGAGAGTCAGATCTTTCGCCAGCGGTCTGGTGCCGTGCAGATAGCGGATGATTCTCCCCTCGGCACTGACCACAAAAGAGACCACCGGATGGAGGAAATCCTCCCCCTGGCGCTGATAATAATAACCGGCAGCGGCAAACAGCTGACGGGTTGATTCGCCATCGCCGGTCAGAAAGCGCCAGGCATCTGGCGGGAAACCGTGACCGGCGAGCGAGGTGTAAATCTGCCGCGCCTTGCGGGCATCGGCCGGCAGTTCGGTCTCATCAAAGCTGATCGAGAGGATGCGGTAATGTTCCCCGGCTGTGCGACCGAGATCACGCACCGCCCCGGCGACGCCGGCCTGTAAAAAATTACAGACATTCGGGCAGCTGTAATAGACCGGCAGAATCAGGGTCGGGCGATCGATCAGATCACCGAGTCGAACGGGTTTCCCCTCTTCGTCAATCAGAGTCAAATCGAGCAGCAGCGTATCACCGAGTTTCGGATCAAGACCGATCTCGGCCGGTGGAGCCTGATGCAGATGCGGGTTCTCGGCTCCCGTCGACATCGCAGCGGCATGTTCCCCTGTATCATCATGTTCCGGCATCCCCGGCGCTGCAAATGCGAACGACGCAGCAAAACAGGCAGACAACAAAAGGGGCGCAAGGAGTCTAAAAAGGAGGAGAGCGAGAATACGCATCACATGACCCATTTAAAAAGTAACGATCCAGTAACTCGGGGATGGCAGCTATTTCGCCGCTGCTGAATCGTTACAAAAAAGAAAAATAAAAAACACGAAAAGAAATATAACGGTTTTACGTCATTTTGCAAACATCTTCAAAACGAGGCGAAAAAACATTTTCGGTGCCGCTCAATTTACCAGCAGACGAGCGAGCTTCAACACCACCGCATCGATCTGCTTCCGCCCTGCATTCTGCAACTCGTGCAGCTGAGTGAATGCCAGCCCGCCGCACGACAGACCGACCATTTCGCCGCTGTTCCCCGCCACCAGCCGCTCAAACGCCGCCACCCCGAACCGGGCACCGAGCAGACGATCGAAAGTGGTCGGCGAACCGCCGCGCTGGTAGTGCCCCAACACCATCACCCGGGTTTCAAAACCGATCCGATCCTTGATGTCGGCCGCAATCTTCTCGGCCTTTCCTGCCCCTTCGGCCACCATAATGATCGAATTGTCCCGCCCTTCGTTAAATCGCTTGCGCAGCGCGATGCAGATACTATCCAGGTCAAACGGAGTTTCGGGGATCAGGGCAAATTCTGCCCCGCAGGCGATGGCCGAGACCACCGCCAGATAGCCGCAATTGCGCCCCATCGTCTCGACGACAAACGCCCGATCATGCGACGACGCCGTATCTTTAAGGGCATCGACCGCGTAGCGAATATTATTGAGCGCCGTATCGACGCCCAGAGACATATCAGTGTACGCAATATCGTTATCGATCGAGGCCGGAATCGCCATGATCCGCACGCCGAGTTGATGCAGGGCGTACGCCCCGCGCAGGGAGCCGTCGCCGCCAAGCAGGATCACCCCTTCTATACCGGCTCTTTTCAGCGTCTCAACGACCTTTTTTTGGGTGTCGAGCTCATGCATCTCCGGACATCGGGCGCTCTTTAACATGGTCCCGCCACGCTGCACAATCCCGCTCACCGAGCGGACCGTGAGCGGCTGCATCCAGTTGTTGACCATACCGGCGAACCCTTTCTGAATGCCGACCACTTCCATCCCGGTCGCAATCGCCGTTCGCACCACCGCCCGGATCGTCGCGTTCATGCCGGAACAGTCGCCACCACTGGTCAGTATCGCAATCTTTTTCATTATCGCTCTCCTGTTCGTAACTTTGCCGACAAGCATATCAAACAATCGACCAACCGCAGGGGCTTTGTCAGTATAAAATATCTGCCAATGTGAACACGAAAAAATAAACTCGATTATTTTTTTTGTGGTACCTTCATTAGTGTAATACACCGGACATAAAGCGATTTGGCGTTTTTTCACCCGCATGCAGCGCAACCCTGCCTCAATTCAGACAGGAGAACAGTATGCCGATTGCCCCACCAGACGAAAAATTACTCGATCTCCCCCCCATGACCCTGATGGACATCTTTGGCAGAATGCGCAGCCTGACCGATAAAGCCGGCTTTTCCGGTACGCTCCCGGCCATCTGGCAATGCTCTGACGAGAGCCAGTCGATCAAAAAAGCGTTGTTCGGCTACACCTACAACTGCCCCTCGTTCAACCTCGGCCGGGTGGGGGGGCTGCTCGATCCGACCCGTCTCGCCACCGCTGCGCACCACGGCAACGATCTGGTTATCGTCGGCGGGAGCCATCTCGGCAAAGAAGAGAACGACGGGATCGGTTACATCCGGCGAATTCATGGCGGAGTCGCCCCCTGTTGCGGCATGCTCTGCCGGATGCTCAACGAATATCTTCAGGTCTATAAACGCGCCACGCAACTGATAAAAATATCACACACAGGCAATCAGCTCAGAATTGAGGTCCCCTATAAGTACCTGTTTAACAAACCGGCGGGAGAGACAGCTCGCATCGTCATCAGACTCGATCGCCTCGTCGACGGCGAAGCGACCGGTGAAGGGGCGCTCGGCAAGATCTATCCGTTAAACCCCGCTCTCAGCAAAAAACATCAGGAGACTCTCAGCGGCTGGGGGGAGTTGCCGACACCGATCGGCACGCTGTTGACCCCCGACACCTTCTGCTTTCACAAACAGATCGACCTGAACAGCCACGAACCGATGAACATGCTCGAAGCTTCGATTTTTGATTTCCTGCCGGAAATCGTCACCTCTTCGCGCCCGCATCGCCGCCTCTGCGATGTCAACACCTGGCGCCAGTTCCATCGCATCGCCTCCTACATTACCGACAGTTTTGACGGTAGCGGCCGCAACATCTTTGTCCTGGCCGGATTGACCCTCGATCACACCGTCAGCCACAACACCTTTGTGCCACAGTTCGGCTTCTGGATGGAACAGGGGCGCGCGCTCAAAGCCCGCTATTTCGGGCCGGAAGATATTCGCGCACTGCTGTTGGCGCACGCTATCTACAAGCCGCCGATGACCTTCCTCGAATACGCCGGGATTGGTTGAGCCTCTTTCTTGTCGATGATCGGTTTGTAATATTTCCGGTTGAATTTGTTGTTGTCATTGCCGGGTCAGGTGAGCAGACAGAAATAGCCCCGACAAACTTCAGCGGGGCCATTGAGATATTCAGATTGAAATAAAGCTCTTGTTTTTATCCTGACCAAGCCCTTGTATTTTTAACCGGTCAGATTTTATCCGGTTGCACCTGCGGCGAATCAAGCCTTTGACCTGGAAACAAACCTCAAGCGATTTCAATTATATAACAAACGATAAGGCGAAATTATAAACGCAATCGTTCCATGCTGTCTATTGACGACGGTAATTTTTTACCTGCCGACTGTCCATCTGCACAGTTACGTTTCGTCAAAATTACCATTGAAAACAGGTCCCCTCTCCAGATATATTGTAAACTGAATGTTTACAAACGATCCATTCGCATCTTTTTATCCTGCAAGGACAAATGGAGTCAATATGAGTTCAGTGAATTTGCCTGTCATCACAGACGGTTTTGAACACTACATGACACAGATCAACCGCTACGATCTTTTGAATCGCGAACAGGAGGTCGCTCTGGCCCGCAGCTACCGGAACAACAACGACCTTGATGCCGCTCACCGGCTGATCTGTGCGAATCTGCGTTTTGTCGTCAAAATTGCAAACGAATACCGTCGCTATGGTCTGCGGCAACTCGATCTGGTTCAGGAAGGGAACATCGGCCTGATGCTGGCGGTAAAGAAGTTTGATCCGGATCGGGGGATCCGCCTGATCAGCTATGCCGTCTGGTGGATCCGTGCCTATATGCAGAATTTTATCATGAGCAGCTGGTCGATGGTGAAAATCGGCGGGAGTCGTGCCCAGAGAAAACTTTTTTTCAAACTGAAGCAGACTCAATCGGCGATGCGCAGTCTGACCGGAAACGCTTCAAACGCCGACATGGCTGATGAACTGGCGGTGAGCGAGAAGGATATTGAAGAGATGGCGACGATGATGTCGGCCCGGGACAGCTCTCTTGATGTTGAACTGTTTGCCGGAGAAGACTATACTCCCCTCGACAGACTGGTCGATCACCGGATCAATCAGGAAGAAGAGCTTGCCGACAGGCAGGAGAGCCAGCAGCTCAAAGAGCAGGTTCAACAGGCGATGCAGGTTCTCAACGAACGGGAGCGGCGGATCGTGCAGCGACGGATTCTGGATGAAGATCCGACCACTCTGCAAGATCTGGCCGACGAATACAACATCAGCCGCGAGCGGGTGCGCCAGATCGAACAGAACGCCCTGCGCAAGGTGAAGGAGGCCTTTTGCCCGACCAACTGACCCGGCAGACCTTTGCAGAGACAGAAGCACAAATCACGGAACTGGCGGCGCATTTTGATCGCCTCCGCCAGGCGGTTCGTGAAGTGATTTGGCCATGACCAGCTGCTCGATGCGCTGGTCATGGCTTTTTTATGTCGCGGGCATATCCTGATCGAAGGGGTGCCGGGATTGGCCAAAACCCTGACCGCCACCACCTTGGCCGCCGCTCTCGACCTCAGCTTCAAGCGGGTTCAGTTCACCCCCGACCTTCTCCCTTCTGACCTGGTCGGCACCCCGATCTACCATCCGGCCACCGGTCAGTTCAGAACCCGTAAGGGGCCGATCTTTGCCAATATGGTGTTGGCCGACGAGATCAATCGCGCCCCGGCCAAGGTGCAATCGGCCCTGCTCGAAGCGATGCAGGAACAGCAGGTGACCCTCGGCGAAGAGACCCACACGCTGCCAGACCCGTTTCTGGTCATGGCAACCCAGAACCCGCTCGAACATGAAGGGACCTACCCCCTCCCCGAAGCGCAGATCGACCGGTTCCTGTTCAAGGCGCTGGTCGGCTATCCGAGCCGGGAAGACGAAGCGCAAATTGTCGACCGGATCAGCATCCGCGAGCCGCAGCCGCCAGCAGCGACCCTTTCTATTCAGGAGCTGATGGCCGCCCAGGAGATGATCGGCCGCATCCACCTCGACGACCGGATCCGCGACTACCTCCTCGATATCGTCGCCGCCACCCGCGACCCGGCCGCCTATGGTCTGGGTGAACTCGCTTCGCTGATCGATCACGGTGTTTCGCCGCGCGGCAGCATCTTTCTCGCAAGAGCCGCCCGCGCCCGCGCTTTCTTACAACAACGCGGCTACGTCGTCCCGGACGATATCCTCACCGTCGCCCCGCTGGTTCTGCGCCATCGCCTGCTCCTCTCCTACGAAGCTGATGTCGAAGGGGCGGCAGCCGATGAGCTGCTGCAACGCATTTTTGACGTCAT
>JACUTX010000369.1 GCA_014859615.1 Desulfuromonadales bacterium
GTATGTTGCCAACCGCTGGATTCTCCCGAAAATGGGGGTGCAGACCTGACTCTCCGAGAGTTGCAGTCTTCCCGTGCGGAAGGCCGAAAAGTCAGAAGAAGATCAGCAAAATAAGCAAGATCTGTAACAATTCAGTGCCATTGTGAATTATAAGAAATCGTGTCATTTCCGAATGATTCTATCAAAGGATCCATGGCTTTAAAAGCTGGATTACCGCTTCCACCCTCGGGAATGTCACCCTTTTACGAGGTGAACCTGTTTTTTTCTAAACCGGGGCGTCGATCAAGTCTTTCGCGGTTACCGGGTAGCGCCCCTGGTCCCACGGTTGAGGGCGCCCGTAGAAATACCTCTGATCAGTCCGGCAGCCGTTTTTGATCAGAATATCGGCTTGCTCCTGATTCTCAACCCCTTCGGCGACAACCTCAAGTTTTAAGACTCGCACCAGGGAGAGGATAACCTTGGTGAAGGCATTGGAATTAGGGTCATCACCAAGGTTTTTTACAAACCCCCGATCGATCTTGAGTTTGGTAATCGGAAAGTCCATGAGTCGGAGCAGACTCGAATATCCGGAACCAAAATCATCGATGGCAAGATCAATGCCGAGCGCACGCAGTCTGTGCATAACCTCGATGGCATGATTCGTATCATACATAATGGACGATTCGGTTATTTCCAGTTCGAGAAATTCCGGTTTGAGACCACTGGTCTTCAACGTTTTCTGCACCATCTGCAAAAGCCCTTCATGGTGAAACTGGCGAGGAGAGATATGGACCGACATCCGCATCGGCGACATCCCCTGATCCAGCCAACTCTTGTTACCGTGACACGCTTTATGCAGAACCCATTCCCCCAGGGGGATAATCAACCCGGTATCTTCAGCCACCGGAATAAAATCGTTCGGCGGGATCAACCCCCTGACCGGATCGAGCCAGCGGACCAAAGCTTCAAACCCGACCGTCTTCCCGGTTCTTAAATCACACTGTGGCTGGTAATGCAGAATCAACTGACCCGACACAATTGCCCGGCTGAGTGCCGTTTCGAGGGTGACCATTTTATCGGCATGCGCTTTGAGCCCCTCGTTAAAAAACTGATAGCCGCCCCGCCCCATCTCTTTTGCAAGACACATGGCACTGTCGGAATATTTCATCAGATCTTCAGCGCTGTCAGCATCGGTGGGGAAGATGCTGATACCGATACTGGCCGAGGGATAATGCTCGTGATGGTTAATTTTCAGCACTCTGGAGAGGCGTTTTAAAATCTTTTTCGCAAGCGATCTCAACCGATCTGCTCTCTTTAATGTCTCCGAGCAAAATAACAAACTCATCCCCCCCCCAGCCGGGCAACAGAGTCTGCTTCTCGCACCACCTTTTTCAGGCGCGCAGCGATCTCCTTCAGGAAATTATCGCCGTAATCGTGCCCGAGAGAATCGTTGATATGTTTAAACCGATCGAGATCCAGAAACAGAAGTGCCAGTTTTTGCACGTTACGGCGGGATTCGATGATGGCTCTTTGCAACCGGTCTTTAAACAAAAGACGATTGGGGAGCCCGGTCAGAGAGTCGTGCAGCGCGAGGAATCGCATTTTCTCCTGATTGCGCCGCAGGCTGTTCTCCACAATGAGGCGATCGGTGATATCCCGGGAAGCCTCAATGGTGCCAGTTACTTCACCAAAACTGTTGTAGAGCTCCCAATCCACCAGCTAAAAAATAAAGAACCTCGTTGATCCCGGTAAAGCCGGGGAGATAGAATGCTTGTGCGAGCAAGACAACTATCACCAACGAGGTGAAACAATTATGGCACAAGGCGTTCTTCCATTCCAGTACCA
>JACUTX010000370.1 GCA_014859615.1 Desulfuromonadales bacterium
TGAAGGCGATTTCATGCTCTTTTTTCTGCCAGAAGAGCCAGCCGGGTGTCAAAAGCGCCAGCGTCAACACTGCCAGAATCGCCGTAATTATGTGCCAGCGGTTGGTCGCTTGAACAACAAACGCCTGAATATCACTGAAATAAAAACGTCGATAGCGATCCTCAAAATAGACCCGGTCGGCAGCCAGAAGATGGTCGGCACCGAGCCAGAGGGTGCGCTCCCCGGTCGACGAACGATGGCGGCCGGGGAGCCGTTTGTACGGCTTTGCATTTTTCATGACAGCGCTCCCGAGAAAATAGCCAGCCACCCCAATATCTGCAGGATGGAGCCAATAATCGCCACGATCGTACGCCAGCGCGATGTGGAGACCAGGCTCCTGGGAGCTTTCCAGTAACGGACAGCGACGAAAAGAGCCGCTGGAGCTGTAAACAGGGTGACAAAAGGGAAGATCAAAGGATAAAACGCCAGGGCGAAAGCCATCTGTTCGTACAGCACCCGGTGGGTCACAAGTTTTGTCTGGCTCTGCTCCTTGATCTCGTTTTCGAGACAACGCGGACAGATGTGCCGACCACCTATCTCGGTTTCACAAAGTAAACAGAGAAACAGACCGCAGCCGGCACAGGAAAGAGCCGCAACCTTGTGCGGATGAAAATAGCAGCCAGCCTGATCTTCGTCCTGGCGGTTATTTTCAGTAACACGTTCCTGCTTTGGATCGGCAAAAAGCGCCGGAAAGACCGAGACCAGAATCCGGGTATTGCAATGCGGGCACTCCCCCCCGTCCGACCGGTTGAACAGCAGGCGAGGGAGAGGCTCTTGACATTCTGGGCAGGGGACATGTCCGGTGTGACGGACATACGTTTTCATTTATAGACGACCCGGGTATCACTGACGCGATCGTGCAACGCCCGCTTTTCGGAATCGAAGGCGGCCATCAGATAACCGATGGTCAACGTCATCGAACTCAGCAGTTCGGAAAAGTACCGGCCGAAGGAGCGCATGTAGGAGAGATGCTCGCCGTCGGGGCGAATCACCTTGATTCCACAGGCCATCTTGCCGGGCGTCGCCTGAAATTTTCCGAGGAAAAAAGTTACATAGGCCAACGGGATACCGATCTGAATAAGGAGCTGCAGAGCCAGCATCAGGAAGACAGAACCGGTTTCGCCGGCACCGACCTGATACGGATCGGAAGCGAACACGATATTCAACGGGAACAACAGTGCGAAAGCAACCCCCCCGGTAATCAGACCGTCAATAAACTTGGCTCCGAAACGGATCCAGAAGCCCGCATAGCGGTAGTCTCCCGGTTGCGTCAGGCCGATTTTAAGCATCTGGACGTAATCTGGCTTGCACGCGCCGCAGACCCATTTCCCCTTCATCTGCACCATTTCATCGGTTGAGAAACTCCTCTGGCAGATGCTGCAGGCACCGTCTGCTGCGGTCGAAACCCGCGGGGGAGCAGACGGTCTGGCGGCTGACGCGGGAGCACCACCGGGACTGACCCAGATCTTCTCCTTGCAGCGCGGGCAATTGACATTGGCCCCACCAGCCGGAAGACGACTTTCGTCAAAATTACCCTTGGCACCACAGCTTTTACACTCGATACGCATTGTTTCCTCCCTTTAGATAGTCAGACAGTCATACAAAAAGTAACCATAAAATTTAAAATTTCATTTTACATTACGGCAAGTTATCATTTTTTTTGGAATGCAGAGGCCAAATAACAGCCTTAGTCAAACGCCTCCAGCATATACATCATCGCCAATCGTCCGCGCCCGTCGAGACAGTTGAGACAGACCTCCCCCT
>JACUTX010000069.1 GCA_014859615.1 Desulfuromonadales bacterium
AGACAAAGAGTGCACCGCAATCATTCAGGATATGTCGCAGTTCCGCACTCTTGAGCTCTTTATCGACGGGGACAACAACTCCGCCTCCACACAGTATCCCGAGATAGGCTGTGACCCAGAGAGTTGAAGAGGGGGCGACTATAGCAACCCGGTCGCCCGGCTGCATGCCGTTGATGATCAACCCGGCGGCGAACATTTCGACCTGCTCCCAGAGGTGACCATATTCCATCTCTTTCCAGGCGCCGTATTCTTTTTGAACCAGAGCCGGGCGGTTGCGGTTAGCGGCGCAACTCGCTTCGATAAGCTCAACAATTGTCGTCACAATTTCCTCCCTGTGATTCTGCAAAATTGTATCAGAACAACTTAACGTTCCGTTTCAATCAAAGCAAGCGCAAATAATTGATAATGATGGAAAATAGAGTTTAAAATACTTGACACAGTCCGCTTGATTCTGTTATTTCTACCGACGCTGTTGTTGCAGGCACGTAGCTCAGTGGGAGAGCACTTCCCTGACACGGAAGGGGTCGGCGGTTCAATCCCGCCCGTGCCTACCAATTTTAACAACACGCATTAAGAAAAAGAGGCATCGCTTGATGCCTTTTTTCATTCATGGAGCTTAATAATGGGATTGTTACGCATCGAATTGCCGGACGGTACGGTTAAAGAGATGATATCAGGGGCGACGCCGCTTGATGTGGCACGTTCTATCGGTGAGCGTCTCGCTAATGACTCAATTGCCGCTCGGATCGACGGGCATCTGGTCGATTTGACGACTCCGTTTGCAAAAGATGCAAAAGTTGAACTTGTGACCCTCAAGTCACCCGAAGCGCTTGAGATTTATCGCCATACGACGGCGCATCTGATGGCTCAGGCCGTTAAAGAGATTTATGGTGATGACGTACAGGTCACAATCGGGCCTGCGATTGAAAATGGTTTTTATTACGATTTTTTCTGTGAGACCCATACTTTTTCACCAGAAGAATTTGAAACAATTGAGAAGCACATGGCGCAGATTGTTGCGGCAAACCTTCCGATTGTTCGTGAAGAGATCAGCAGCGCTGACGCGATCAAACTGTTTCGTGAAATGGGTGAAACCTACAAGGTCGAGCTGATCGAAGATCTCGACGTTTCGTCGGTGACACTTTATCGTCAGGGTAGTTTTGTTGATCTCTGCCGCGGTCCGCATCTTCCTTCGACCGGTTATATTAAAGCGTTCAAGCTCACAAGTGTTGCCGGCGCCTATTGGCGAGGGAGTGAAAAAAACGCCATGTTGCAGCGCATCTATGCGACAGCGTTTCCCGATAAAAAAGAGCTCAAACATTATCTGGCAAAGCTCGAAGAGGCGCGTAAGCGCGATCATCGCAAGCTCGGCAAAGAACTCGATCTCTTCTCTTTCAATGAAGAAGCGGGTGCCGGTCTGGTGATCTGGCATCCAAAAGGGGCGCTGCTGCGAACCTTGATCGAGGATTTCGAGCGTCGTGAGCACCTCAAACGTGGCTACGATATCGTTATGGGCCCTCAGATTCTCAAGACCGAACTCTGGAAGACCTCCGGACATTATGAGAATTACCGTGAAAACATGTACTTCACGCAGATAGATGAGCAGAGTTACGGCATCAAGCCGATGAACTGTCTGGCTCATATGCTGATTTACAAAACGAAAATTCGTTCCTATCGCGACCTTCCTATCCGTTATTTTGAGCTTGGCACTGTTCATCGTCACGAGAAGTCCGGCGTATTGCATGGTCTGTTAAGGGTTCGGGGTTTTACACAGGATGATGCCCATATCCTCTGTATGCCTGAACAGCTTGATGCGGAAATTAAGGACGTTCTCGCTTTTGTTCGTGATGTGATGGCCATCTTCGGGTTTGAATATGAACTGGAAATCTCAACCCGGCCTGAAAAATCGATCGGTTCTGATATCGATTGGGAACGGGCAACCAACGCTTTGATCAGTGCGCTCGACGATACCGGCCTCCCGTACGAAGTCAACGCGGGGGATGGTGCTTTTTACGGACCGAAGATCGATATCAAGCTGAAGGACGCCCTTGACAGAAAATGGCAATGTGCTACAATCCAGTGCGATTTTACTCTCCCGGAACGTTTCGATCTCACTTATGTCGGTGCTGACGGAGAAAAACATCGACCTGTTATGTTGCACCGTGTCATACTCGGCGCAATTGAACGGTTTATCGGTGTTCTGATTGAGCACCATGCTGGCAATTTTCCTCTCTGGATATCCCCTGTTCAGGCTGTGGTCGTGAATGTCACGGACAATCAGAGAGATTATGCGGAACAGGTCTATAAGCAGTTGCGCGCTGCGGGGGTTCGCGTACAGATTGACCTGCGCAATGAAAAGCTCGGTTTTAAGATTCGCGAAGCTCAAATGGGAAAAATCCCATACATGCTTGTTATCGGGGATCGTGAAATGCATGAAGGGTTGGTGGCCCCTCGCCACCGTTCAGGTGAAAATCTTGACAGTATGACGCCGGAGGCGTTTGTTACATTTGTCGAGAAGGAGAGTAGTCTCTATCACTAGGGAGGTGTGTCATAGCTAAAGAAGAAGAAACACGGATTAATCGTGAAATTCGCGCTCGGGAACTGCGCGTGGTGGATGACGAAGGGACACAGCTCGGTATTATCAGTCTCGATCAGGCTCTCTCTATTGCGGATGAGCGGGGACTTGATCTTGTCGAGGTTTCACCGAATGCTGCTCCGCCTGTCTGCCGTATCATGGATTACGGTAAATATAAATATCAGACGAGCAAGAGAGCAGCTGAGGCAAAGAAAAAAACAGCCCGGGTCGAGATCAAAGAAGTCAAGATGCGCCCCAAAACCGAGCTGCATGATTATACTTTTAAACTGAAAAACGCCCGTCGGTTTCTGGAAGAAGGGAATAAGCTTAAAGTCACAATCATGTTTCGCGGACGTGAGGTGACGCACCCTGATTACGGGCGTCGTCTTCTTGTCCGTTTGGCAGAGGATGTCAAGGATATTGGTCAGGTCGAAATGATGCCGAGAATGGCGGGGCGATTCATGACAATGGTCATCGCTCCCCTAAAAAACAAATAAAAAGAAAATTGTAAGGAGAGGGCTATGCCTAAAATCAAAACAAATCGTGGGGCCGCAAAACGTTTCCGTCGGACCGGTACCGGAAAAATTCGTCGCAACAAGGCTTTTACCAGCCATATTCTGACTAAAAAATCGACCAAGCGTAAACGTGAATTGCGCCAGGGGACGATTGTTGCTGCAGTTGATGCGCGCAATATCTCCCGGTTGATCCCGTATATCTAAATCAGTTTAAAAGCATCCACAAGAGTGGTCGCCGAGAGTTGTGGGGTCTTGTCTCCTCCTGCAGGTCCGGCATTGGAAGTGCCACTCATTCAACAACGTACGAGGAGTTTCAAAGATGCCTAGAGTAAAAAGAGGATTCAAAGCGAGACGCAGAAGGAACAAGATTCTTAAATTGGCAAAAGGTTATCGTGGCGCCCGGGGAAAACTGTTCCGGAGTGCAACGGAAGCCGTAGATCGTGCTGCAAGTTACGCATTTCGTGACCGTAAGGTTAAGAAGCGGGATTTTCGTGCGCTCTGGATTGCTCGAATCAATGCTGCGTCGCGTGACAACGGATTGGCTTACAGCCGTCTTATTCATGGTCTTAAAAAGGCTGCAATCGATCTCGATCGAAAGATCCTGGCTCAGTTGGCCGTCTCAGAGCCCGCCGCCTTTTCAGTCGTTGTCGACAAGGCCAAGGCGCAGCTTCAGTAGTAATAAAAAAAGAGATGAGGCCCCCCCTCATCTCTTTTTTTTTACAGAACCAGAGAACGGTGTGAGCAGTTTTAATGAGCTTATATCGTCCTTTTTTTCTTGTACAGGTCAAAGGATAGATTTATGAAACAACGTCTGGAACAACTGCTCACTTCGGCAAAACAGGCCATTTCTCAGGCTGAGACCGAATCGTCTCTACAGGGTGTACGGGTCGCAATTCTTGGTCGCAAGGGGGAATTGACAGCTTTGATGAAAGGGATGGGGAGTTTATCGCAAGAAGAACGTCCGGTCATCGGTTCAATGGTTAACCGCATCAAAACTGAATTTGAGGAGTTGTTTGAATCCCGGCGCGTCGTTCTGCATGAAGCGAGTCTTTCTGCGCGACTGTCACATGAGTCGATTGACGTCACCCTTCCTGGCCGTCGTTCATTACAGGGGTCCAAACATCCGATTACTCTTGTTATGGAGGATATTTCGGCGATCTTTGCCGCTTTGGGCTTTGGTATTGCCGAAGGTCCGGAGATCGAAAGAGATTTTTATAATTTTGAGGCACTTAATATGCCCAAGGATCATCCTGCTCGTGATATGCAGGATACCTTTTATATAAATGAAGACCTTGTGCTCAGAACACATACTTCGCCGGTGCAAATTCGCACGATGCTAAAGCATGAGCCGCCAGTCAGGGTAATCGCTCCGGGTACGGTCTATCGTTGTGATTCTGATATCACCCACAGTCCGATGTTTCATCAGGTTGAGGGATTTCTGGTGGATAAGCATGTCACCTTTGGTGATCTTAAAGGGATCCTGACAGAGTTTATCACCCGCTATTTCGGTGCTGATATCGGGGTTCGTTTTCGCCCCTCATTTTTCCCGTTTACGGAGCCGAGTGCCGAGGTCGATATGCAGTGCGTCATCTGTGGCGGGTCGGGCTGTCGGGTCTGTAAAAATTCGGGTTGGCTTGAAATTCTCGGGAGTGGAATGATCGATCCGGAGGTTTTCAAGTCGGTCGGTTACGATTCGGAAAAATATAGCGGTTTCGCTTTCGGGATGGGGGTTGAACGGATTGCCATGCTGAAATATGGCGTGAACGACCTGCGTCTGTTTTTTGAAAATGATCTCCGTTTTTTGAAGCAATTCAACTGATAATACAGTCTGTTAAGTCTACTTATATATAAAAGGCATGAACGATGATTGTGACGTATAAATGGCTGAAAGAGTTTGTTGATTTTGATCTCTCTCCTGAAGATCTGGCCCATCGTTTGACGATGGCCGGGCTTGAAGTCGATCGGATCGAATACATTGGTGCGGAGCTCGACGCTGTTATCGTCGCCAAACTCTTGAGCGTTGATCGCCATCCCGAAGCCGACCGTCTGACGGTCTGCCGGGTCGATAACGGCACCGATGAGGTGCAGGTTGTCTGTGGCGCGACCAATCACAAAACCGGCGATTTAGTCGCTCTGGCTCAGGTCGGGGCTGTTCTTCCCGGCGACTTTATAATCAAGAAATCGAAGATCCGTGGCGAGGTTTCACAGGGGATGCTCTGTTCTGAAAAAGAGCTCGCCTTGGCTGATGAATCTGCCGGAATCATGATTCTGCCAGCCGGTTTGAATTTAGGCCAGCCTGTTTTTGAAGCGCTCGATTTAAAAGATGTCCGTTACGAGCTTGGCTTGACCCCTAATCGCGCCGATTGTCTCAGCGTGGTCGGTATTGCACGTGAGGTTGCGGCGATGGTTGGTCGTCAGCTCAATCTTTCTGAACTGCTGTTTCTGGAAGAGGGTGGCCCGATAGGGCCTGAAACTTCGGTAGAGATTGTTGATGTCGATAAATGCCCGCGTTATGCTGCACGTCTGATCAAAAACATCAAAATCGGTCCGTCCCCTGACTGGCTGGTGAAGCGGCTCGAAACTATCGGTCTGCGTTCGATTAATAATGTTGTTGATGTGACCAACTACGTCATGATGGAGCTGGGGCAGCCGTTGCATGCCTTTGATTTCAGACTGTTGCGTGGTGGAAAAATCGTGGTTCGCTGTCCAGGTGAGACCGAATTCACCACTCTCAACGGGCAGTCGCATAAATTGATTGATTCTGACCTGGCGATTTGTGATGCAGAAGGACCGGTCGCCCTGGCCGGTATCATGGGGGGTGAAAACTCGGAAATTCAGCCCGAAACAGAGATGGTTCTGCTTGAGAGTGCTTATTTTGATCCGATTTCGATCCGCCGGAGCAGTAAACGTCTCGGACTGCACACCGATTCGTCGCACCGTTTTGAACGGGGAGCTGATATAAATATTGTCCCGGTTGCGCTCAATCGTGCCGCAGCGCTGATTACTGAACTGGCCAGCGGAACGGTCTGCAAAGGGATGCTCGATATTTATCCAAAAGTGATCGAATTGCGCAAGATTTCTATCGGACTTGAAAAGACGAATACGATCCTCGGACTGAACCTTACGCTACAGCAGATCCAGGAACATCTTCAGTCGATCGGTTTAAATCTCTGCGTGGGAGATAAGTCTGAATCACTTCAGGTTGAAATCCCGACTTTTCGTCCCGACCTTGAACGTGAAATCGATCTGATTGAGGAGGTGGCCCGATTGAACGGATACGACCAGATTCCGGTCACAATGCCGGTCGGTCAGACCGAAGGGGTTACAATAACTCCCGCTCATGCTGCCGTAACAGCGCTGCGTGAAAAGATGGTTGCGGCAGGTTTCTCCGAGGTCATCAACTATTCGTTTGTCTCCGCCGATGTCGATGATCGGATTCTTCTGGCGTCGGATGATGTCCGTCGCGAACATATAAAAATTCTCAATCCGTTAACCGAGACTCAGGCGGTGATGCGGACGTCGCTTGTGCCGAGCCTGCTCGAAAATGTGTCGAGGAATCTCGCCTACCGGAGTCTCGATCTGCATCTCTTCGAGTTGCGGCCGGTCTTTTTTCCGATCGCCGGTCAGGATCTGCCGCAGGAGCCGAAGCAGCTTACAGCGATCATGTCTGGTGGCCGGGAACCGCTCGGGTGGTGCCAAGGAGGGAACTTATCTGATTTTTATGATCTGAAAGGGGTTGCCGAAGCTCTGTTTGAAATGATGTACATTCCTGATCTGCATTGGGATGCTGCCGGTTCCGAACCTTACCTGCATCCCGGTAAATCGTGCACTATCAGCAGTGGCAGAAAACGTCTTGGTGTGCTCGGAGAACTCCATCCCAAAGTTGCAGCCAATTACGATATTTCGACGCCGTTATTTCTGCTGGAGCTCGATGTTGCCGCGCTGCTTGAGGCCGCTGACAACAAGTTTGTCTTCAAACCAATCTCCAGATTTCCCGATGTCTATCGTGATAGCGCCTTTTTGCTCGATGAGAATATTTCTGCTGAAACCATTCTGACGACCCTTAAGAGCAGTCGTTCGAACCTGATTGAAGCGATTACACTCTTTGACGTCTATTGTGGGCAAGGGATCCCGGACGGTAAAAAGAGCGTTGCTGTGCGGGTCAATTATCGGTCTATCGAACGGACTTTAACTGATGATGAGATCACCAAGGTACACAATCGTCTGGTCAAAACAATGGAGAAAGTACTGGCGGCACAACTAAGATGAATAATAGAATAAAAAAACGGTTGAATGGTGAGATTATGTGTGTTATAAAACTGTGTAAATTCAATGGCCTGTGCGCACTCTGGAGGTCTGGGCTATGACCAAGGCAGACTTAGTAGAAAACATTTATCAAAAAACCGGCTTCTCGAAGAAGGATTCTGCGGATATCGTGGAGACTGTTTTTGATCTTATCAAGACAACCCTTGAAGAGGGTGAGAAGATCAAGATTGCCGGTTTCGGTAATTTTGTGGTCAAGGAGAAAGCGACGCGACGCGGTCGCAATCCCCAGACCGGCGATGAAATCAAGATCTCATCGCGCAGAATTCTCACTTTCAAGCCAAGCCAGGTTCTCAAGAACTCTATCAATGACGGTTAGGCTCAGATTGCCGACAGATCATGGTAGATCTTCATATCCCTGATAAGCTTTATTTTAAAATCGGAGAAGTTGCTGAACTTGCTTCCGTGAAGCCTTATGTACTTCGCTATTGGGAGACCGAGTTCAGCGCTTTTCGTCCTTCCAAAAGCCGCAGTCAACAACGCCTTTATACCCGCAAAGACATCGAACTTATCCTTCATCTCAAAGATCTTTTGTATCAGCAAGGCTTTACAATTGCTGGCGCCCGTAAAAAATTGCGGGAAGAATCGCGAAAAAAGAGTGTCGCCGCTTCGTTCATTGAGGTCGATTCTGCTGATGAGCAGATGGCCCTCCCTCTGGTTCCAGGCTATGACCGGAAGTTATTAACAGAAATTATTCATGAGTTGACTGCTCTGCGTGATTCTCTCGACAACTCTTTGCCCGCAAACAAGTCGTAAGGGTTTTTTACTTTGTTAATTATGGTCACAAATGATGACGGCATCCACTCTTATGGATTGCAGGCGTTGGCAAAAAGCCTCTCTTCTGTCGGTACCGTTGTTGTTGTTGCTCCAGATCGTGAACGAAGTGCCGTCGGCCATTCTTTGACCCTGCATGCACCACTGCGGGCTGATGAGATCACAAGCGGTCGCTTTGCCGTTAGTGGCACTCCGACCGATTGTGTTCATCTTGGCGTGTATGGTTTACTCCCCAAGAAGCCTGATCTGGTCGTCTCCGGCATCAACAAAGGTGCAAACCTGGGGGACGATCTGACCTATTCCGGGACCGTTGCTGCAGCGATGGAGGCGACACTCATGGGGGTCCCTGCCTTTGCCGTCTCCCTCGATTCCGTATCGTTTACTCTTGATGATTTTTTGGCCGGGGCTGAAATTGCAGCTGATATTGCCAGATTGATCAGAGCAAACGGACTACCGATCAATACGTTTTTAAATGTAAACATTCCGGCCGGGATCCCGAAAGGGGTCCAGTTAACAAGACAGGGAAAACGGCGGTACTCTTCCAAGGTCGAAAAAAAACAGGACCCCAGAGGGCGTGATTATTACTGGATCGGAGGTGGCGAACTCAATTTTCACGATGTCGCCGGAACCGATTTTCACGCCATTTTGAATCAATCTGTGTCGATTACGCCCCTGCATCTTGATCTGACGAACTATCGGTCCTTCGATTCCCTCTCTTTATGGGATTTCGATTCAGTCTGTTAAAGCGGGAATTCATCGACAATGTTAGATTTCAGTATCGCCCGGCGGCGTATGGTTGAGCAGCAGATCACTTCACGCGGTATTACTGACCTGAAGGTGATCCATGCCATGCTGACTGTGCCGCGTCATCTGTTTGTAGAAAAAGGTTTGATGGATCAGGCTTACAGTGATTTTCCTCTCCCGATCGGCCATAAGCAGACGATCTCACAGCCATTTATTGTCGCATACATGACCGAGGCGTTGCGGCTGACCGGTGGCGAGCGTGTGCTTGAAATAGGGACGGGGTCAGGTTATCAGGCTGCGGTATTGAGTAAAATCTCCCGGCAGGTCTACAGTGTTGAACGCGTCGCGGATCTGGCCCGGGCTGCACGCAAAGCCCTCGATCTTTGTGGTGCCTACAATGTGCATATCCGGGTGAATGACGGAACTTCTGGCTGGGAGGATCAAGCCCCCTTTGATGCGATTATCACAACAGCGGGTGCTCCGCTGGTCCCTGAAAAACTGAAGCAACAACTCGAAGTCGGCGGTCGTATGATTATTCCTGTCGGCACACTCGGGGAACAGATTCTTTATCGGATCACCCGTCTTGGTGCAGAGATATACAATGAAGAGCAATTGATCGGCTGTCGTTTTGTCCCTTTAATCGGGCGATACGGTTGGCAGAGTGAGACGGGCGATTGATGAAATTTATCAGAAGCCTGTATGATTGGGTTTTAAAATGGTCTAAAACCCCCTACGCTGGTCATGCTCTCTTTTTTCTGGCCTTGCTGGAGGCCTCGTTCTTTCCGATTCCGCCGGATGTGTTGTTGATCGCCATGTCGATCTCCCTGCCGGAACGGGCACTTTTTTTTGCTGCACTCGCCTCGTGTGGTTCTGTCCTCGGTGGGGCTCTCGGTTATCTGATCGGTCTGTTGCTCTGGAGCGCGTTAGCAGATCTTTTTTTTCATTATGTCCCCGGTTTTACTCCCGAGCTGTTTACAAAGGTTCAGGGGTATTTTGCCCAATACGATTTTCTGGTGATATTTGCCGCCGGTTTCTCTCCGATTCCATACAAAGTGTTCACCATCGGGGCAGGGGTGTTCGATATCGGTTTTCTGACCTTTATGCTAGCCTCCGTTATCAGCCGTAGTGCCCGCTTTTTTCTTGAAGCCTGGCTGCTGAAACGATACGGTATCCCGATGCAACTTTTTATCGATCGTTATTTTAACTGGTTGGCTATCGGTTTTACCGTTTTGCTGTTTGGTGGATTTGTTCTAATCAAAATGATGAATTAATAGTCAACGATTCGTTTTAAGATGATGATCTGCATTGCAGCAGTAGATGGCCCGGCATGAACTTATAAAGAGAATCCTTAATGTACTTTTTTTATATAAAACTCTGTCTGTTGACTCTGGTTCTCGCATTGACAGCGTGCGGCGGTCACGTATCATCACCCAGCGTCTACCACACGGTTGAAAAAGGGCAGACCCTCTACACGATCAGCAAGGTATACGGGGTCGATGAGATCTATCTCGCCCGTATTAATAAAATCAGCGATCCAACCCAGATTCGGGTCGGAACGCGAATTTATATCCCTGGGGCGGCTGCAAAAAAGAGTGTGCCCGCAACTATTTTTCATAATGAAGAGCCGCAAAAACCGATATCGATTGTGCAATCGCCGGTTACACAGCCAGCTAAAGAACCGCCATTGGTGAAACAACCACCTCGGCCAATAACAAAACCGACAATAAAACCGACAATAAAACCGACAATAAAACCG
>JACUTX010000070.1 GCA_014859615.1 Desulfuromonadales bacterium
GTTGGTGAGTGCGCAGTTTTCCGTTGAACGACTCACCTGCGGAGCGTGTGTTGAAAACATTCGTCAGGCTTTATCCGGTCTGGATGGGATCGATTCGGTTGAGACGAATGTCTCCCTTGGTCAGACCCTGGTCCGTTTTGATCCCGCAAAAATTGATGTTGCGCAGATTGCCGGAGTGATGACTGCAAACGGCTACCCGGCCCAGCTCTACGCTCATGAGAATAAACAGGGAGAGATGACGACAGCGGTTGACAGCACCCTTTATATCGCGCGGATCGGCGACCGGCTGATCCCTCGGGCTGATTTTAATGAATTGGTTGAAGAGCAGCGGCAACTCGCGGCAACTTCCGGGCAGGCTCTGCCGATACGATCTCTGGCCCGTTTCGCATGGATGACGATTCTACAGCGCGAACTCCTCATCAGTGCGGCAACAGAGGCTGGCATTGTTGTGGCGAATGCCGAACTCGACGCTGATCTGCTGGCGAATCAGCTCCCGGCGCCGGATCGGGAGAAGAGGCGAACCGATCTGCTGCTCGATCGCTATCTTCAGCAACAGAATATCGACAAAGAGCTGAACTCTCCTCAGGTTGCGGCGCTCCTTCTCTCTTTGCAGAGGACTGTCCCGGTACAGATCTTCGATGAGAGTCTTAAGGAGAGTCTTTCTGGCAGTGCGAAGAACAGAAGCGGTTGTGGCGGCAGTTGCTGCGGTTGATTGAATCAGAATTGATAAGAGCCTTTGCTAAAGGAGTTTGAAAATGGAAAATCGGGAAGAGAAAAAGAGCCAATTCACCAAGCCAAAAAAGAGTACAGGTCGAACAATCTGGATTCTGGTCGCTGTTGCCTGTATCGGTGCGGGTCTGGCGTTTGTGCTCGGGATCAATTCGGTTTCGACCGAAAGGGGTGGAGCATACGTGAAGGGGGAAAACGGCAAAATTTTAATTCCGGTTGCCGATATCAGTGACAGCAAAGCGCATTACTACAGTTACGATGTCGGCGGCGCGGCAGTAAATTTCTTCTTGCTTAAAAGTTCTGATGGTGTGATCAGGGCGGCTCTGGATGCGTGCGACGTCTGTTACAAGGCTCTGCAGGGGTATCGTCAGGAGGGTGATTTTATGGTTTGTAACAACTGCAATCAGCAGTTCAGTTCCGAGCAGATTAACGTGGTCAAAGGGGGGTGCAACCCTGCGCCGCTGACCCGTGAGATCGTCAATGGTCAGGTTGAACTGCTTGAACATGAAGTTCGTGCCGGGATCGTTTACTTTCCACGGAGTTGAGTTCATGACCGATCGGTCGAAACACGAGGTGATTTGTGAATCTATTTAGTATTGCGTTGCGAAATCTGCAGCGACGTAAGGCGCGGATGGCCTTTTTGGTTATCGGACTGTTGATCGGTGTGGCAACCGTTGTCTCGCTCTTCTCCATGTCAGCGTCGATGCGCGAAGATGCCCAGCATAAGATGGAAAATTTTGGCGCCAACATCCTGGTGACTCCGACCCGTAACGATCTGGCCCTTAATTACGGAGGGATGGTTCTCGGCGGCGTGACGACACAGACCAGTGATCTGATTGAGGCCGATCTGGTTAATCTCGACACAATTCCGAACGCCAGAAATATTGCGATGGTCGCTCCGAAAATCATCGGTGTCGCCGTAGTGGCCGACACAAAAGTGCTGATAATGGGGGTTGATCCGAAGGTCGAATTTCGTCTGAAACGATGGTGGACCCTGGACGGGGACGCGATAAATTCTCAACAGGATGTCGTGGTCGGCTCTCAGGTCGCCAAAACTTTCAATTTGAGCGTCGGGGGCGCTATTGATGTCGATCAAAAAACGTACAGGGTCGCCGGGATCATTCAACCGACCGGGTCGCAGGATGATGATCTGATTCTGGTCTCTTTGCCGGTAGCCCAGACGATGCTCGGTAAAGAGGGGAAGTTAAGCTTTGTCGAGGTTGCGGCTCTTTGTGGTGACTGTCCGGTCGATGATATGGTCAAACAGATCTCTGCCGCGCTCCCTGTCGCGCAGGTGAGCGCGATTCAGCAGGTTGTTAAATCGCGTCTGCATGCCCTGGAGCAGTTTGAAACTTTTTCGCTGGCAGTTTCGATCATTGTCCTTTTTATCGGATCCATGGTTGTTTTTGTCACCATGATGGGGTCGGTCAATGAGCGTTGTCACGAAATCGGAATCTTTCGCGCGCTCGGTTTCCGCAAACATCATATTATCAGACTTATCATGACGGAAGCCGTGATGGTCAGTTTGATCGCCGGTCTGTGCGGTTATCTGATCGGTATCGCAGCCGCAACCGCACTGCTGCCTTGGGTCGCCGACGATCATGCGCATGTTCTGCTCGATCCGGCTCTTGCGATCGGTTCGGTTCTGCTGGCGATCGTTATCGGTGCTGTTGCGACGATCTATCCGGCCTTGCATGCAAGCCGTCTTGACCCGGCAGATGCGCTCAGAAATCTCTAAACTTGAGTGAGGACTTATGGCTTTTATTGAACTTGATCAGCTCTCCAAATCTTACGCAACCGATGCCGGGCAAGTGACGGCTCTTTCTGAAACGGTTCTGCAGGTCGAAGAGGGGAGTTTTCTCGGCGTCATGGGGCCGTCCGGCTCGGGGAAGAGTACCCTTCTTACTCTTTTGGGAGGTCTGGCAGAACCGACCTCCGGCAGGATGTTGATCGATGACATTGATGTTTATGCCCTCGGAGATGAAAAACGTGCCGATTTTCGCCGTGAATATATCGGTTTTGTCTTTCAGGCGTACAACCTGATCCCTTATCTGACCGCGATTGAGAACGTTATGCTGCCGTTGGCGGTGACCCGTTTTTCTGCGGTCAGACAGGCAGAGCTGGCGACCGGGGCTTTAAATCGGGTGGGGCTTGGCCACCGTATCGATCATCTGCCGAATCAGTTGTCCGGCGGAGAACAGGAGCGGGTGGCGATTGCGCGCGCACTGGTTAACCATCCGCCGCTGATTCTGGCGGATGAACCGACCGGGAGTCTCGACAGTGTCACCAGCACAGAGATTATGAATCTGTTTACTCAATTGAATCGGGATGGGCAGACCATTATCATGGTGACGCATAATACCGGAATCGAGCACTATTTTAACCGCATTGTCGAATTGAAGGATGGCGCAATCGCAACAGATACCACCTTGAAGAGTGAACCGGTTGCTGCCGTCGGGTGAGTTTATGGTCCTGATCATCTCTATTATTCTGTTTATTCTGCTGCTGCTGATTGAATCTGAACTCAGGAAGCAGCAGACATCGTCTCTCACAGAGATCTGCCCTCGTTGCAGCCAGGAGGTGAGCAGTGAGCATCTGATCTGTCCTGCCTGCAAACATCTACTGCGCAGGCACTGCAGAGGGTGCGGCCGTTCCCGATCGGTTACGCACCTTTTTTGTCCCTGGTGTGGCGTTCCCCAACAGAAGTGAGAACTCCCATGTTTCGATTCTCCCTGATTCTGATTGTGCCGGTTGCACTGATTGTCTGGTATTACAACTATTGGGCGATTGGCTGTGGTCGCTGTACCGCTGCTGATTTCTGGCGCATCGGCCCGAACACTCTTCTCTGGGCTGCTGTTATTCTGGCCGCCTTCTCTCTTCTGCTCTTTTTGCGCTGGCGCGCCGATCGTTTCTGCAAGTGCCGCAAATGTGGCTCCAATCTGCATCCCGCCTGGTCCTACTGTCCTGAATGTGGTGCCCGTGGTCGCTGAAACAGGCGGTCGCAAAAGTTGTAAAGTAGCGAATCTGGTAACCCTCTTTTTTCGTGCCTAAACGATTTTTTTTTAGCTTCTTACTGTGCTATGCTGTCTGCACTTTATCTGTAAGAGGTTTTGACCATGTCAATTTTATATTTTCGTGTCTTCACAATTTTTGCACTCCTCACCCTGCTGATCTCTCCCCGGCTCTTTGCCGAGTCGGCGCCGGTTGTTCTGAAAAGTCTGGCCCGGATCGGAGTGATGTCGACCGCAGGTGTTCGTGCAACGGCTTACGTCACCAGATTGGATCCGGAGAAGAGCGCCGGGGCGACCCACAGAGTGAGGGTGGTCTTTGTTAACGAACGGACTGGCGCTGCAATCGAGAAGGGTCTGGTCGGGATCAAGTATCGCCGACTGTACGGTGCTGCAATCGAACCGGTCTGGATGGAGTCGACGCCTGTTCAACCGGAAGTTTTTGTTGCAGATATGATTCTGCCGCAGCACGGTACGTATCTCTTTATCGTCGGTTCAAAATTAGAAGATGATAAGAAGAGACAATTTACCTTCCAGTATCTGTACCGATAAACGTTTGTGCAGGTCCGTAAACTCTCTTTTTGTCAGGATATAAGCATTTGACCGGTCGCTTGCGTTTTAAAATTTATCTGTTGCTCCTCATTATCTTTACGGCTGTTCTGGTCGTATTGTCGTTGCGCTCTTTCTCTTCTTCTGTGCAGCTCTTTTCCAATCAGGACAAGGTCGGGCATTTTTTTGCCTACGCCGTAACCGCCTGGCTCGCCTGTCAGGCTCTGCGTCTGCGGTTAAAGCGTCGATCGACGCTGATTTTCTCATTTTTGTACGCATCGGTGATCGGTGCGGTTCTGGAGATTTTACAGCTCACTTTGACAACGTCCAGACGGGGGGAGTGGTCGGATCTTCTGGCGAATCTTCTCGGCGCCTTGACCGGTTGTGTCATATTCAGTCTCATAGAGCGCTTAAAGTTCAAACATGAATCCGATGAAACAGACTGAACTCCTTAAATACCTGCAGAATAATATCCCTGTCGTCGCTGTTAATCGTCGCCTCGCTCGACGTCTGATTGCCGATTTTGACGCCTTGCAGGTTGCTCAGGGGGGTGAGGTCTGGCGCCGGCCTGAAGTTTTTACCTACGAAACCTGGCTGAAAAACTCCCTGCAGAAACTCGATCAAGCCGATGCTCTTTTGAGTCCGGCGCAGGCGCAACGCGTCTGGGAAAAAATTTTAAGTGACGATATCAAAACAGCCGGGACGTCTCTGCTGCAGGTGACCCAGTCGGCAAAAATGGCTCTGGCCGCCAGTCAACTTTTGACCCGGTATGAGACAACTTTCAGTGAAGAGGAGGGGGCTGTTGACCACTGCTCTTTTTTGCGTTGGCAAAATGTCTGGATGCAGATGGCGGGTCAGAATGGCTGGATTATGATGAGTGAACTGCCGGGGTTGGTTGCAGACGCTCTCGATAGAGGGAGGCTGACCGCTCCGGGCAAGCTTCTGTTTGCCGGATTTGACAACCTGACGCCGATTGACCTGCGTTTGCGTCGCTCTTTGCAGCAACGAAACTGTCAACTGATTGATTGGCAGATTCCGGAGCGGAAGTCCGGATCGCCCGGTTTGGTTGCAGCGGCCAGTCCGGATGACGAGGTGCGTCGTGCTGCCTGTTGGGCGAGTGCGATTCTTCAGGCGGATCCGGATTGTCGGGTTGCAATTGTCGCCCCGCAGCTTGAACAGTATCGCTCTTCGTTTCAGTCGACCTTTCTTGCGCAGATCGATCCGTCTCTGCTGATTAATGGTGAACTCCATTCGAAGCGGATGAATATCTCTTTGGGCGAGCGACTCGACCGCATCCCGGTTGTTCGGACAGGTTTAAAACTCCTCTCGACCGGTCATCAGATCAGTCTGAATGAAATCGGCTGGCTGCTTCGTTCGCCATACCTCAAAGGTTCGCTGACGGAGCAGAGTCAGCGTTGTCTGGCGGATCGGGTTCTGCGTGAAAAAAACCGGACAGACTGGACGCTGCCCAGACTTTTAAAGAGGCTGGAACCGCTGAAAATTCCTGATTTTTGCGCGATTGTTTCTTCTTTTATACAGCGTCCTGCCGGTCGCGGTACCTGTTCGCCCGGCGCCTGGGCTGAAAAATTTCATGAAGAGATCGGGGTGACCGGCTGGCCCGGAGAGCGGACCCTCTCCAGTGATGATTATCAGGCGGTCAAACGGTTTTATCAGACCCTCGAATCTCTGGCCAGTCTCGATCGCGTCTGTGGTTTGATCGATCGCTCTACCGCTGTGAAATTACTGAGCCAGCTCGCGGCGGAGGCGATTTTTCAACCGGAATCGCAATCAAACGGGGTAGACGTGTTGGGACTTCTGGAAGCCGCCGGGCAGGAGTTTGACCATCTCTGGGTTCTCGGCCTGCACGACGCCGCTTTGCCGCAACCGGCTCAACCGAACCCCTTTATCCCGCTGCCGCTTCAGCGTCGTCTCGAAATGCCGCATGCCGACGCCGATCGGGAGCTTTTTTTTGCGCGGACCGTCACCCGTCGGCTCTTCTGCGCGGCGCCCGATCTGGTTTTGAGCTGGCCGCAGACCATTGATGGCGCACCGTGTCGGCCGAGCCCTCTTATTCATAAATATACTCCGTCTGAACCCCCTCAGGCTACTTCAGCAGATCCGGCATCGATCATCTGGCAGCAACGGCCAGAACTTGAATCGGTCGATGATCGGCACGTCGCCCCGATTCATTCGCAAAAAGCGGTCTCCGGCGGGACCGGTATCGTAAAGGACCAGGCGATCTGCCCGTTTCGTGCCTTTGCTCATCATCGTCTCCGGGCTGAAGGGTTGCGTAGTCCGGATGTCGGTCTCGACGGGATGGCGAGAGGGACATTGATTCATACGGTATTGGAGCTGTTCTGGCAGGAGGTCGTCGCGCAAAAGCGACTTCTGGCCATGAGTGAAGAGTCGCTGCTGACGTTGCTCAAAACTGTTGTGGAACAGGCGATTTCCCGATTTGAACGTCAGTATCGTGACAGCCTGACGCCGCGTCAACGTCGCCTGGAATCAGCGCGTTTACTGCGCATGGCGCTGAAATGGCTTGAGGTTGATCGAAGACGTCCCCCATTCGAAGCGGTGGTTGAACAGCGCCATACAAAGATGGTAGGGCAGCTCACTCTCCGCACCAGGATTGATCGGCTCGATACACTGGAAAATGGCCATATTGCGATTATCGATTTTAAATCGGGAAGCAGTGTCGATCATAAGCAGTGGCTCGATGCGAGAATTACAGAACCACAATTACCGATCTATTGCTTGCATCACCCTGCCGATTCGATTGATGCGGTGTTGTTCGCCCATCTGCAGGGGAATGATAAAGAGTGTCGTTTTGTCGGTCTGGCCCGCACTCCTGACGCCTGGCCCGGTTTGCAGGAATCTTCGCAGAATAAACTTCTGGCTGATAAAGGGGTGGACGATTTCGATGCGGCTCTGCGGCACTGGCAAAAGGTTTTGCCAGAATTGGGTGATGCTTTTATTCGCGGTGAAATCGCGGTGACACCGGTCCAGGAGAAGAGTTGCCAATATTGCGATATCAAGCCGATCTGCCGGATTGATATGACTGCTGCAGGGGGGGGCGATGAATTGTAAGCAAAAGAGCTGGCCGCCCGACGCCGACGCCCGGCGCCAGGCGCTTGATCCCTGTCACTCCTTCATTGTGCAGGCTCCGGCCGGTTCCGGGAAGACCGAACTTTTGATCCAGCGTATTTTGACGCTGCTGGCGATCTGCGAGCGACCGGAGGAGGTTCTGGCCATCACTTTCACGCGCAAGGCGGCAGGAGAGATGAAGGCTCGTCTGCTCGATGCGCTCGACGCTGCGGCAAATTTGCCGTGTCCGGAATCCGAGCACGAAGCTCTGACCTGGGAGCGGGCGAAAAAGGTGGTGGAAAGGGATCGTCTCTGCGACTGGGGGCTGGTGTCGAACCCGTCGCGGTTGCAGGTGATGACCATCGACAGTCTCTGCGCAAGATTGGTCAAACGGATGCCCTGGCTGTCACGTTTCGGCAGTTCGCCGCAGATTTCCAGTGATCCATTTCAGCTGTATGGCCAAGCGGTTGAGAACTTTTTGCAGCGCCTCGATAACGATCAGGGGGGGGCGGGTGAGGCGCTAGAGACCCTGCTCAATCATCTCGATAACCGCCTGCCGATGGTGCGTGATCTTCTGGTTGATATGCTCTCCCGTCGCGATCAATGGCTGCGGCACCTTTTGATCGATGATTTTGCCGGGCAGCGCGAGCATCTCGAACAAAGTCTGCAAGGCTACATTCAGGACCGCACGACTCTTTTCCGGCAAACCCTCGGTGCAGAACTGTTTGCCGAGCTGACTCAACTTGCCGATTTTGCCGCCCGACAGCTCGCCCTGCAAGGGGATGATCGTCTGTTGCAGGGTCTGTCCGGTCGGGATGAATCTCCCTGCTACTGGTCGTCTCTGGCCGGTATCGTTAAGACTGCGGCAGGCGGTCTGCGGAAAAAGGTTGATAAACGCCAAGGTTTTCCGTCGGACAAAGAGCCGGAACGGGTCGCCATGAAACAGCGGATGCTCGCTTTTCTGGATCAGGTTCGTTCTGATGCAGCAGCAACCTTTGCATTTGATCTTCTCGATCATCTCCCCGACAGTCATTATGCCGAAAATCAGTGGCAGATTTTGCGCGCTCTGCTCGTGATCCTGCCGCAGGCAGTGGTCGAATTGTCCGCACTCTTTTCCTCTATGGGGCAGGTCGATTTTGTTGAACTTGCCGGTGCCGCCAGACGAGCTCTTGGCGATACAGACCAGCCTGAAGATCTGCTTTTACAGTTCGATGCTTCAATTCAGCATATTCTGGCTGATGAATTTCAGGATACCTCGCACGGTCAGTATGCTCTTTTGCATCAGCTGACGGCAGGGTGGACGCCTGATGATGGCCGGACACTGTTTGTGGTTGGCGATCCGATGCAATCGATCTATCGTTTTCGCGAAGCCGAGGTCGGTCTCTATCTGCATGCCAGAGCGGCAGGACTGCCGTCGATTCCGCTGATCCCGTTAATTTTGACTGCAAATTTCCGCTCGCAAAGCGAGATCGTCGACTGGATCAACAAGATCTGTCCACCGCTTTTTCCGTTGCGTGAGGATGCCGCGCGGGGCGCTGTAACCTACTCACCGGCCGTTGCCACGCAGCCGAAACTGTCGGGGAGAGCGGTGGAAATCATCTGTTTTTCTGGTCGACAGGATGACCGTGAAGCCGAAGCGATCGTGGAGACGATCAGGGGGCTGCAGAATGATCCGGAAAAGATTCGATCGGTCGCGATTCTGGTTCGATCGCGGGCGCACCTGCTTAAGATTGTCTCTGCTCTGAAGTCTGCCGAAATACGCTTTCAGGCACAGGAGATCGATCCTTTGATGGCACGTCCGGTCACACAGGATCTCCTTTCGCTCACCCGGGCTCTGTTACATCAGGGGGATCGGGTTGCCTGGCTCGCTATTTTACGTGCTCCGTGGTGTGGACTTCAGGCCGATGATCTCCTCTATCTCTGTGCCGATGCGGGGAAAAGAACCCTCTGGCAGCAACTCACCGCCGAAGCGGGACAGTTTGATCTGTTCGGGTTGAGTCAGGATGGAGCCGATCGCCTGCATAAGTTTCTTCCGGTGATGAAAAGAACCCTGCAAAAAAGAGGGGAGCTGCCGCTGCGGCGGTTGGTCGAATCGTGCTGGCTCTCTCTGGGCGGACCTGCCTGCGTAACGGCTGCCGAGCTTGATGATGCGCGACAGATCTTCACTCTGCTGGAGGAGTTGGATGATGGCGGCGATCTGGTCGATTTTGAGTATCTTGAGACCCGGCTGGAGAAACTCTACGCCAGTCCTGATCCCGAAGCGACCGATTTTCTGCAGGTGATGACGATTCATAAGGCGAAAGGGCTCGAATTTGATGCCGTTATTCTCCCCGGATTAGGGCGCAAGATCAAAGGGGAGGATAAGACCATGCTGCGCTGGATCGATCACCCCGATTACGGTCTTCTGCTCGCGCCGATACCCGCTTACGATCAGGGTGATGCCGGGACGACTTATCGTGCCATCGGTGCGATCAATCAGGATCGCAGTACTCTGGAGACGCTGCGCATGTTCTATGTTGCCGTGACCCGCGCCCGAAGCCGTCTTTTTTTATATGGCCATCTGCTCGGCGATGCAGACGCAGAACTCTCCCCTCCGGCCGGTTCATTACTGAATACGATCTGGCCGGCAATCGATTTGTCCACGATCGATTTGCGTCGGGGCGCTGCTCAAGCATCTGACGACGACAGGAAGCAGAAACTGCTCTTAAGCCGCTTGCCGCACAGCTGGTCGATTCCTGAATTTCAATCTGCGGTAAGTGTGCAATCCGGGCCGATTCAACACGCTTCGGATCAAGGTGGACCGGTCTTTTCAGGCTCTCCCTTTTCGTTATCCTCCGGGCACGGGCGGATCGTCGGAACGGTTGTGCATGAATGGCTGCAGACGATCGCCGACCAAGGTCTCGACGCGTGGCCCGTCAATCGTCTCGATACGATTCAGGACCGGATCGGGCGGCAACTGAACAGACTTGGCGTCGCTGATGTTTCTGTTGCAGCGTTGGTTCTTAAGGTCTTGAAATGCCTGCGAAATACGATCAGTTCAGAGACTGGAAGATGGCTGCTCTCATCTTACCCGGAACAGGCGAATGAACTGGCATTAAATGGCGTTGTCGACGGCCAGATTGTTCATGCTGTCGTTGACCGGACCTTTGTTGATCTCTCCGGCGCCCGGTGGATTATCGATTACAAGACCAGCGTTCTGCCCGACAAACTCCCTCTCGAAAGGTTTCTTGCCGACGAGGCGATGAAGTATCAGCAGCAACTCAACATTTACTCCCTTCTCCTCGGTCGC
>JACUTX010000371.1 GCA_014859615.1 Desulfuromonadales bacterium
CTCTGGTCGAGGCTGGCGGTTGGGTAGAGTTCGCCGATGCCCGTTACTGATTAAAAAAATCCCAATAATGAATTAAAGAGACAGGCCGCACGGCCTGTCTCTTTTTAATTGTGATCGAAAATTATCGTATTGGCAGAACTGCACAGTTTTTAGTACATTCAAACCCGCGAAAAGGTTGTCATTCCCGAGGGAGAGTCGTTCTCCGTTTATCGCCCACTGCGTTTGTTCAGCTCTTCCTGTACCAGTTTTTTCTGATTCGGATTCAGCCGCCGACCGGTTAATAACTGACTTAAATCTGCTGTCTTCTGCTTTGGTAAGTAGAGCGTAAACCAGATCGGCGGAGTTTTTCGATTTTTCAGAATGGCCATTCGAATATTTGGCCGCCCTTGCCATTTACCGTGTCGGGCGATGGCCGAGATGGTTTCAGGTGTGGTTGTGGTCCCATGGAGAAATTGCAGAATTGAAACTTCACGCAGGCGGGAATTTGAAAGGGATGCCTCGACCGCTTGCGCCTTCCCCTCTTTCAATATTGCAGCAACGACATCCGCTGTTCCACGTCTGGCGAGGGTGATTTTATTGCCGAGTTCCATCTCGGGGAGTCGTTGGATGATAGTACGCTCGGCGGCCAGTTTCTGATCTGGAGTGACACCGGGGAGAAAACAGAGGTCGATCAATTCGAACAGGTAGAGATGCGGCAGCAACGAGAGGAGAACGTGTCCCGGAGTCCCCGGGTTTCTGATCAGGGCGAGTTTCAGTTTTCGGTTCGGATTTTTCTTCTCGATCTGGCAGATCGCCCGGATCAGATCTTCCGGGAGGTCACGCCGCTTAAGTATCATGACCAGGTGTTCTTCATGCAGGTTCTTGTTTTTGAGTGCTGTTCGCAACACCTCTTGCTCAGTCGAGCGGATGATCTCAAACAGCTCCTCACTCCTGGCTACCAATGCCGAATGTAAATTGCGCATTAGTTGCGGATTGTGTCGCTTCTCTTCATGGGGCTTCACGTACCATTCTCCTGCGATGTTTGAGGTTGACAAGATCACCTGTCTTTGTGTTGGCAGTTTTTTGAATTTCGCCGTCAGCTGATCCTGGCACTCTCTTGATGCAGAGTGTAAAACAGCAACAACCTCTGTCTGAAACCGGTAAAGGTGCATGAAAATAAACTTCTGATCGTGAGCTTTAAGACCTTGAAAGTATTATTTGAAGATTTTTGGCAATTATTCAGCACCCTGCTCAATCTACACAGCATGTGGACTACTTTTATTGCCGGAGGAAAGTTAAGTGACAAAGTTGGACATAGGTAATAGTTGTAGACCGAATGCCGGACTAACAGTGCTGAACAGTTACGATTTTTGATCGGAAATTGTTGCTTCGTTTGCGGTTCGACAGAAGGTTAAGAAATGATTATCAACTCCTTAAATATGTTTTTGGATTGAACAGATTTTAGCAAACGTTTATTTAATTACGGCGTTCCCTGCCGTAATGAAACTGTACTGCTGGCATGATTTCATCAGGAGGGTAGAGGAGGCGGTTCTTGTTCTGCTCCTTCTCCTCTTCATGGAAGGTTCGTCGAAGTTTTTTCAATTCGGCTTTGGCAGAAAATTCAGACAGTTGCCAATCGATATAAGGTGTTGTTGAATGATCGGTCATCTTCTCCTCCTTTTCATCGAGTATGTGTTTGAAAGGAGTATCACTAATTATTTGCGAGTCAAGGTATTTATTGTCTTAAATAGTAAGCTTTGATCTTTCTCCAGACGGATATGCTCCAAAATAGCTGTGACCTA
>JACUTX010000372.1 GCA_014859615.1 Desulfuromonadales bacterium
TCTCCCGATATCGGCGGATGCGACCCGGCAGCACAAGCGGATTGAAATTCGCTGAGGGGAACTGTCGTTGTCATGCTGATATGGTGTGCCTCTTCTGATCGGGGGTGCACCTTTTGTTTGCCTGCTTAAGGCAGGGAAAAAATCCAGAGAGAATATTGAATGAAATAGAGTCGCGGGAGCGGCGGCGAAGTGAAAGTGGTGAGAGGCGTTAAGTTTGTGTCCCTGTTCGTATCTTTGCCCCTCTATTTTCAGAACAGACCCTGTTTCTCCCGGCACTTTTCGCCCGGTAAAGAGCGAGGTCAGACTGTTTCAAGACAGCATCGGGTTGGCTGTATCGGGCTGTTTTTTCGGCTATGCCGATACTGATGGTGACATGGACGTTATTGCTTTTTGCGATTTTTTTTGCTGTTTTTTTCGGCTTTTTTAACGGGCGAGCCAGTTTGCGGATCGAGAATGGCTGGTCAGCAATTCGACTCCTGACCTCCTCCAGAGGCCCCAGGCAGTCGTCTGCGTTTTTACCTGGAAAAACAATACAGAACTCTTCTCCTCCGTAACGAAACGCACGACCGCCGCCGTTGCATTTTGCCAGGCGTGTCGCAACCATTTTCAGCACTTGATCGCCGACATCATGACCGTGCGTGTCGTTAAACTTCTTGAAAAAATCGATATCGACCATGGCGATGGTATAACGGCTTCCGAGCTTGCTGAATCTCTCCATCAGTGCTCTGCGCCCCGGAAGGCCTGTCAACTCATCCTTGTAAGCGAGTGTGTGCGACATTTCTATAAAAGAGATAAGCAGGGTCAGGATTGCGGCAGAGAGGAGAAGGGTTGTCTGCACCCCTGCCGGAAAAAACAGCGCTGCAGTCAGGGCGATTATGACCCAGAGCAATCCCCCTTCCAGAGGGTTCGGGTAACGCAAAAAACGGATCGATTGTGTCAGCAGCGCTACGATTATCAAAAGGAGAATAAGCTCGGGGAGCTCAGATAGAGGGGGAGGAAGGTTCAGAACCGCGGTTTCGATATTCGGGAGGGTCAGGTTCCTGGCTGTTTTGAACCAGAAAAACAGGAGGGCCACTTGTATGAGCGGCAAAGCTGTGACAAAAATCCCCCGCACGGAATGAATCCCCCGCTCTTTGAGGAGCGCAATCAGGGATAAATTAATCAACAAAATCACAATAATGATCGGCAGGAGTGTCGACCGGAGCGGACCAACGAGAGTTCGGGTGACAATATCTGTGTAGAGAAGGGTCTGAAGCAGATAGATGATCCGTGATCGATCGAAGCGCCACGCCAGCAGCGCCGTGAGAAGAATCAGAATGCTCGCGCCTGAATCGATCTGAAACGGTGTGATATTTGATAGAAAGGGGGTGTTTAAGAAGAGGACGGTTCCCGTAATCAAAAATGATCCGGGAACAAGCAAGTTGAACAGGATACGCAAAGAGGTCACCTGAAGAATAGTTTAATAAGAGAGAGACGGGTCTGCTGATGTGAGGAATTTATAACTTTCCACACGGCAGACTGATCTCGATCACATGTCCACGTCGCTCAATAAAGATATCTTTAGCTGAAGAATAGATGACATAACTCTCACTCGAACAGCGGATGGTGTAGCGGCTGTTGTAATTCAGCCCGGGGATAAAAGCCGGGACAGAATAGCTGATTTCGTCAACCGTACATGAAACTTCCCCTGAGAGGAGCGGTTCGGCATCATCCTGATATCCGTTGTTGTTCAAGTCTTCAAAGGCATCGATGATCAGAATCCCTTTTTCAGTC
>JACUTX010000071.1 GCA_014859615.1 Desulfuromonadales bacterium
AAAAACTCGGTCCCGGATAGATTCAATCGGGGATGACAGATCAAAAGCAAAGGGGATTCTAATCGAAACAGACAAGAGCAGGGCTGTGGCTTCAATATCCCCTCAGGAATCCAGATTTAAATGAGTCAGGAGATTTAGATGAAAGCGATTTTACCGGTTGCGGGAAAAGGGACGCGGTTGCGTCCGCATACACATGCTAAAGCAAAATCTCTGGTTCAGGTTGCCGGTAAGACGGTTCTGGAACATATCGTGTCGCGCCTCGCTCTGCTCGATATTGATGAATATATTTTTATCATCGATGAGAATGGAGCACAGATCAAAACTTTTATGGCGGATCATTTTCCGCATTTAAACTGCAGCTATGCCGTACAGCAAGATCGTCTCGGTCCGGCCCACGCTGTATGGCTGGCGGCTCCGTTTATCAAAGAGGGGGATGATGTTCTGATTGTTTTTAATGATACGATCTTCGTGACCGATCTCTCACGCATTGCTCAACTCTGCGCCGGTTGCGACGGGTTGATCTTTTCTAAGGAAGTTGAGGATTATCAGCGGTTTGGTGTCAACATTATTCAAGATGGCCTGATTGTCGACATGGTTGAGAAACCGCAGACGCCGATCTCGCGGCTCGCTCAGGTTGGCCTCTATTACCTTAAAGATGCCGCATCGTTTATGGGGTACCTGCAACAGACGATCGAAGCGGATGAGACAGTTAAAGGGGAGTTTTATCTCCCTGCTGTCTTTATGCGGATGGTTCGCGACGGCAAAAAATTCAGGGCGCCGGAGATTGAAGCCTGGCTCGATTGCGGTAAAGCAGAAACCTTGCTGGAGACCAATCGCTATCTGCTGCAGGGACGCCATCACAGTCACGTGGAAGTTGTCGATTCCGTTCTGATTGAGCCGGTTCATATCGGTGAACGGGCTGTGGTGCGTAACTCGATTCTGGGCCCGAATGTTTCGGTTGCGGCCGATTCTTTTGTTGAGAATTGTATTATTCGTGATTCGATCATCAATGGCGGATGTGTTGTTAAGTCGGTCATCCTCTCCTCCAGTATCCTTGGTGACGATGTTCACCTCTGTGGCGCTCCAAAAATAATGAATATCGGGGATAGTTCATTGATCGACTTGGGAGTGTAAGGTGAGAGCGGGGCGGAGTACGTTAATCACCTGTATCCCTGCAATTTCAAACTATCTGCAAAAGTCACAAACAGCAATGGCATACTACGTTGTCGGGTCAGCTTATGTCGGGGCGGTCACCGCGTTGACGTTTGTAATAGAATGAAAACAGGGCAAAAAGGACGCCGATCGTCATACAGATGGAGCCGATCAGCGCAAGTCGCATTCCGGGATCTGTATTGAGTGTCAACAGAGAGTAAAAGCGAAGGATCGGACTCTGGACAACAAAATCGAATCCGGCCTGCTGTAACAGAAGTGGCAACGGTTCGCGTAAAAACAGCCAACCGCTCCAGATCGACTCATTATTCCGGCTGACCCGGATAAAAATTGCCGGATTGATTGCATCCGTACCACGCGCGATGATTTGATCTCCGACCCGGTAAGCATCGCTCTGAAATTCGAGAATGTTCAGGCGGATCTGATCTTTTAAAGAAATGGTGCTGCCAGTTGCGATTCGGGCGGTCCGATTCAGTTCTGTGAGCAGTATGTTGTAACCGATCGTCTCCTGGCCGTAAGAAGCAGGGACGATGGTCAAGTTATTATAGATCAACGGCGTGTTGGAATGAATGAATCCTGAATGTACAATCCGGTCGCCTTTAAGCAGGGAGACGCTGCTTTTCATATCGACCGGTCGTCCGTTTGCATTCATGACCGGTTCAAACGCATCAAGACGCAGGTAATGGCCGGGGAGCGCCGCAACGGCTCTGGTCTGGCCAATGTTGAATCGCTCCCCTTCACTGCGCGTCCCGGTAAAACTCCCCCAGAAATAAGCAACGATAATCAGAATAAATCCGAGATGGATCAGATATTCACCAGTTTTGCGCCAACTTGATCGAATTCGCAGCAGCCACTCTGTGAAACAGCAACCGGTGTTAATCGCCAGAAGCATCAGCAAGAAGCCGGTCAGGTAGAACCAGGAGCTCAAGAGCGGCGCCCGACTGCCGTAATCGTTATGCCATTGGTGCCAGGAGAGGGCATTGAGCCCTCCGAACAGTTGCGGATTGAAATGCATCACCAGTGAGCCGATAACGGCAATTCCCGTGATCATTGAGGTGAGGACTATAGCGAGCTTTAGTGAGCAGCAGATGCTCCAGATACGTCTCATCATGACTATTCCAGTGGGTGATTGCTCTGCATCAGCAATCCGATTCCGAGATAGGTAAACAGCACAACGCCAAAACCGGCAATAGTCAGCCAGGCGTAACCGGTCCCCTGCCAGCGGCGAATAAATTTGGCGTGGCACATGCCGCCATAAAAGAGCCAGACAATTGACGACCAGACACTCTTGATATTCCAGGAAAAGTAGTACCCCCAGGCGATCTGAGCCCAGATGCTCCCCATCACCATACAGAGGGTAAAGAGGCAGAACCCGAGAAAAACGGCTTCTTCATTAATTTTGCGCAGCAAGGCGAGATCGGGAAGAATAGCCGTCTGAAGACGTTTCTGGATCAGAAACATAACCGCGACCGAAAAGGCCATGGCGAAAAAGGCGTAACCTGTGAACGAGAAGATGACGTGCAACGTGAACAGGACCGTATCAAGCGCCGGAATTAAAGGTGGAATTGACGGATTACGCGGGAGAGCGCTGCCGAGCAGAAGCAGAGTTAAAAAGATGACGAACAGCCCTGTAGCGTGAATACGGTACCGCAGTTCGAAGTAGAGATAACAGAGTGCCAAGGCCCAACTGAAAAAAAACTGAGTCGAAAAAAGGTTGGTAACCGGAAGGTATCCGGCGGTATACCAGCGGAAAAGCAGAAGGAGGGTCTGCAAGACAAAAGCAGCCAGAAACAGGGCAAAAGCGCTGCGTCTGATGGAAATTTTCGGCCGGATGGCGTGCCAGAGGTAAAAAGATGTCGAGAGTAGATAGAAGCCGAATACAGTTTTTAAAAACAAGATTTGCACGGATCCTCCGAAGTGGCTTGATGAATTTTGCGGATTGTAGCAAAAAAAAATCTTTACAGAAAGTAAAGACTTGTTAACGCTTGTCTTTAGTGTGGTTGACAAGGCCGAAACGGCATGATAATTTTTGCCGCGATGAACTCAATATATTACAGCGTAAGAATGCATGCAGAGTGCAATTCAAGACATCTGAGTGGAGCAGAAAGATTGGTGCTGCCTGAACAGGTCGAATCTGTCACGACCGATTTGTTGCTGCGGGCTCTGCAACTCTCTCCCGATGTGGTAAGCGTGTCAGTCGATAAAATTCTGTCGGAACAGATTGAGTTCGGTGCGATCCCTTCGATCACTCTCATGCCACAGGTTGGCTACGAGCAGGGGCGCAAGGAGGCGGTTGCTCTTCTGGTTGAGGCGGGTGTAACGGAGTTGAGTGCTTTGCGGGCAATAGCTGCGATTGCGAACGGTGCGTCCGAGGCCGGTTTTGCCATGCGCGGGGCGATGCTGGTCGATGTCTGCTCTGGAGAACGACTGGAAAAAGATCATACTCGCGGTGTCCGGGCGAGCCGTCTCGATCTGACCTCTGCTGCTGCTCTTTCTCTGACGACACTGTTGCAACAGCATGATCTCACCCATCTGCGGACACGTGAAGCATTAGTTCTGGCGGCTAAAGTTCTGGCAGCTCCGTCTGTTGTGGCCGAGCTCTGCTGGTCGGATGCCGCCGATTACACGGCTGGTTATGTCGCTTCGCAAAAGACTGGCTATTGTCGTTTCGCTCAGTTGAAGCCACTCGGAGATCTGCGGGGCGGGCGCGCATTTTTTGTACGACCTGATGCCGATTTGACAGCAACAATAGCCTTTCTGGAACAGACTCCGTTCCTTGCTGATCGGCATGGCGCCATTCGTTCCCTGGAGGGGAGACAATGAGACAGTGGCAGCAACATCTTCAGCAGTTATGCGACGCCGATATGTTTCGTCAACTACGAGTTATTGATGGTGAGCAGACGACTCATGTGCAGCTGAACGGAGAGGGTGTCCTGATGCTCTGTTCCAATAATTATCTCGGTCTGGCGAATCATCCGGCCATGATTGAAGCGGCTTTGCGTGCAACCCGTGATTATGGCGTCGGAAGTACCGGCAGCCGCCTGATCTCTGGATCGATGCGGCTGCACGCCAGATTTGAAGAGCGGATGGCCTCTTTCAAACAGACCGAGGCAGCATTGTTGTTCAACAGTGGTTACGCAGCCAATACCGGTATTTTGAGCAGCCTGCTCGGACCAAACGACTTGATCTTCTCTGACGAATACAACCATGCTTCAATTATTGACGGCTGCCGGCTCTCTGCTGCCCGGACCGTTGTCTACCCCCATGCCGATGTTGCGGCACTGGAATCGTTAATGATTGCGGAGGTGAAAGATCGCAAAGGGCGCTGGTTGATCGTTACTGATGGCGTTTTCAGTATGGATGGTGATTGTGCGCCATTGGCTGAGTTGTGTCGTCTTAAAGATCGATATGACTCTCTTTTGATGGTTGATGATGCACACGGGACCGGCGTACTGGGTGAAAACGGGCGGGGAAGCAGTGAAGCGCAAGGTTGCCTGACAGAGATCGATCTGCAAATGGGGACCCTCGGTAAAGGGCTCGGCGGCAGTGGTGCGTATCTCGCCGCTTCCCGGACGATTGTCGATACCCTGATTAATCGTTGTCGACCGTTTATCTTCTCGACCAGCCTCCCTCCGGCGATACCGGCGGCCGCGATCGCTGCCCTCGATATTGTCGAAAGTCAGGAGGGTGCGGATCTGCGTCAAAGGCTGAAAGAGAATTGTCTGCTTTTCACTCGGTTACTGATTACCGGCGGTTGTGATATCGGCGTAACCACCACTCAGATTGTCCCGATCATGACTCGAACACCGGCCGCTACGATGGCGGCGGCTGGTCAGCTGCTCGATCGGGGTCTGTTTGTACAGGGGATCCGGCCACCGACCGTAGCGGATGGCGCCTGTCGCCTCCGGGCAACTTTGATGGCGACTCACGATCCTTATGAGTTAAAAACGGCCGCAGAGGCAATTTGCCGCGTGGTGACGAAGGTGTCAGTGTGAAGCGCTTTACCCTGAAAAGCGGTCAGAAGCTGCATTATCTCGACTCCGGTCAGGGTCCCGCTCTGGTGCTCCTGCATGGTTGGGCGATGTCGTCCGCAATCTTTTCTCCTGCGATCCACCCCTTAGCACAAAACTTTCGGCTTTTGGTCCCTGATTTACGCGGACATGGGGAGTCTGATCCTGGCGATTATTATACCCTCGATTATTTTGCAGCAGACGTTTTGCAGTGGCTTGAATCTTTAAATTTAGAGAGTTTTTTTCTGCTCGGCTGGTCGCTCGGAGGTCAGGTGGCCATCCGCCTTGCAGCAAATGGTACTTTGCCGATAAAACGATTGATTTTGGTTTCATCGACACCAAAATTTTGCCACGGCGCTGATTGGGAGAGTGGCTTGCCGCAAAGTCAGGTTCGTGCCATGGAGAGGCAGTTTCATCGCGATCCCCGAACAACTTTTAATGACTTTGCCGCAATGCTGTTTGCTGGAGAGAAGAGTGGTAAAGGGCTTGCCGAAAAAGTGCGTGCTCGATTAATTCTGCCAGAGACAAAAGCAGGTCTGGCGGCGTTGGCCACACTTAAAAACGGCGATCTGAGGGGGGAACTGAAAAATATTCGCATGCCGACCCTGATCCATCATGGCCGGGCCGATACGGTCATCCCGGTCTCGGCCGGACTGTTTCTTGCGGAACAGATCCCGAATACTGAAACGTCTTTGTGGGATCATGTCGGTCATGCCCCATTTTTGAGCTATCCAGAGCGGAGCCAATCTCTCTGGAAGGAGTTTTTACTTGAATCTTGATAACGGGCAGATTCGGCGCAATTTTTCAAATCATGCAAACGAATATGATCGATATGCTCAGGTGCAGAAAAAAGTAGCTGAAAAACTTGTCACCATGGCGACTGCTGATCCGATTTCTGGTGCTGTCCTCGATATCGGCACCGGAACCGGAGCGGTGGGGACCAGACTTCTTGAACGATTTCCTGATATCTCCCTCACAGTGAGCGATCTGGCGCATGAAATGACCCTGTCTGCTCATCTTAATCTCGCCGGATCTTTTGCTGTTGATGCCGATGCCCGCAGGCTTCCGTTTCGTTCTGACACTTTTGGCCTGGTTCTCTCATCTTCTGTTTATCAGTGGGTTGAAGATCTCAAGGCCGCTTTTGATGAGACCTGCCGTATCCTGCAACCTGGTGGCCGCTTTGCATTGGCTCTGTTCTCTACTGGAACGCTGCATGAACTTGAGGATGTATTTCGCCGCTCCCTGCAACAGAACGGCTCGCAGCGTCCGTTTCATTTTCAATCCTTCCCGGAAGAAGATGCGGTCTGTCAGGCGTTGGATGAAGCCGGATTTTCCCAGATTGAGAGTATGGTCAAAACTGAAGAGGAGTATCACGATTCTTTTCGTGATCTGCTGGTCGGCTTGAAAAAGATCGGGGCGCAAAACGCTTCAATCAATAAATCGACCGGGCTGTTTCCAAGAAGAGTTCTGCTCGAAATGGAACAATTGTATCGGCACCATTATCGTTCGGAAAAAGGGGTGCGGGCGACTTACAATGTTCTGTATGTCATATGTCAAAAAGGGTTATAACGGCAGAATTCGCCGTTGAAAGAAAGGGGTCAGACACTACAGGATGGCGCACCAAAAATTGCTTCGACAACCGCTCTGGTCTCCGGGTTGACAACCTGATAAAAGACTTCGACGCCGTTGCGCTTCCCCTCGATGATCCCTTTGTTTTTCAACAGTGCGAGATGCTGAGAAACTGTCGCCTGGGGAAGTCCGAGACACTCCCAGATTTTTTTGACATTACAGCTTTCCGAAATCAATCCGGCAATGATCTTGAGCCGCACCGGATGACCGAGGACTTTCAGAATTTCGGCCTCACGATCATAATTATTTTCCTTCTTAAACTCCACCTGGCTCATAACATATTATCCCTTCAATCTACTCTGGATATGAATATATGGATATTAATAGGGCCCGAAGCTGTTTGTCAAGCTGGAATCTTCTTTAAGTTTTTCTGCCATTTTCCTTTGAAAATGGTAATCTGCTCGTATCGTTCTCGACCTCCTTTTGTTGGGTTACACTATTCTGGCTTGGGACTATCATGATTCGAGTACTGCTCCTTTTTTCTGCCTGTTTTTTTCTGATAAATTCCACATTATTGCATGCTGACTCTTTTGCCGCAGCCGATACTTTTCCGACAATTGAAGAATTGGTCGGAACCGATCTGCGCTATAAAATTGCTTTTCTCTGGATGGATCATGTTGCTGACGGTTTTTTCAGTCTGGAAAAAGGGGAACAATCTAATACGTATCGCGCCCGGTTGTCGGCCAAAACCAGAGGCGTTTCTGCCTGGTTGACCAGCCACAGAATCCAGTCGTATGAAACTTTAATGCAGAAACAGGAACAGGGGAATCTTATCACCTTGACGCACGATTCCTCCATCGAGAAGGGTAAAGGCAAAGCAAAAAAAATTCGCATCAAACATTATGCTTTTGATCCGGATAATGGGGAGATCAGCGTCTCTAAAATCGCCGATGGTGTACAGTGGTGGGAGAAGCATCTGCCGTTTTCAGCAGAGATGCCGGTCGATATTCTTACTGCTTACGCCAATCTGATGACCGGAGTTTATGGACCGCTCATACCGGGTTTGACTTATGAAGTACCGGCTTTCGGGGGGACAGATGTCGGTCTGATTAAGATTGAAATTTTGACGGACCGACAACGACCTGATTCGAGCTTCTTTCCAACAGGAGGGGTGTTGTGTCGATTTTCTGTTGATAAGGAGATTTTTGATACCAAGGAAGGTACGATTTACGTCTGGTATGATCGTGCCGGGAATCCGGCTCGCGGCGTTATCGAGAGTATTATCGGCATGGGGGATATTCGTGGGGTAATGCGTTGAGCCGCTTAATTGAGAGCTTTTAAACATGGTGCAAATTTTAAAAAAAAGATCCCGTACACGGAGGGGGGGTGTGTACGGGATCAGGATCTTTGGTCTGTTTCCAGCCAAAGCTCGAAGTAACTGTATCGCTATTTTCAGATAATTTCAAGAAAAAAGTAAAAAAATATATTGGTATAATATTTTTGAAATTATGGAGAAGATAGTTCCCTTAATTTGCTTGTTTGATTATTTTACGTGACACTCCGAACATTTTTTACCGGCAACTTTCCCCGATTCACTCTTTTGGTGGCAATCTTTGCACAGTGCATGAAAGGCTTTTTTACTGTCGCTTGCCTTCACGCCGTCATGGCAGCTTCGGCATCCACCTGCATCGACCCCGTTGTGGTGACAGGTTGAGCAATCGGCTATTGCCGTCTGATGTTGCTGATGGTTGAAGGTAACTGTTCCTTGCTTGTTTTCCAGAGCAATTTCCGCCGGGCCATTCTCTGCCAGTGCGACAAAGCTTAAACTGAGAAAACAGATGACGATTCCTGAAGCAATAACTTTCTTCATGTTGATCTCCTTAGTTGTCGGTTAATACAAGTTTTTTTCATCCTTCGATCTGTTTTGAATATTAGCTGTTTTCAACTGAGGGTTCATCGGACATCTATCAAACTGTCTCTCGATGTCTACCTTTAACCACGTAATTACAAGGCTTTACTCTATGTCTGTACACTGCTGATTTCGATTTATGTCGATACATATATTTGCGTTTGCAGCTATAGAAGGCCGTGTTAGTATGCTCGAAACGGATCGGAGATGAAAATGGAACAAGATCTGACAAGTAAGGTTCAGCTCGACGGCTCTGCTATTCGACGGATTCGTGAGGAACAGAAACTGACCCAATACTACATAGCAAAGGTGGTTGGTGTTACGATCGATACGGTCTCACGCTGGGAGAATAATCGCTATCCGAGTGTGCGTCGGGAGAATGCACTTCTGCTCTCCGAGGCGCTGGGAGTGCCGGTGGAGTCTATTCTGTTGAAAGCGCGTCCCGTTTCTGCTCCCCGTCTGACCCTGAAAATTTACTTCATCTTTGCCGTCGTTACCCTGTTGCTGACTTTAGGACTCTTGTTTATTTTAAGGCAGTCCGCTGACGTCACTTATCAACTTTCAGTGCAACGGCTACTTCCGCCTCATACATCACTTGCAACGAAACTACCGGTCACGGTCTCTATCGATCTGGTCGGGGCTGTCGAGGGGATGGTTCTGCGGGAGGATTTTTCGAAAGGGTTCAAGCTGGTTGAGGCGACTCCTCCCCCTTCAAGCCTTGATAATGAATTCGGCTCTGCGCGCTGGATATTACGGGACCTCTCTGAGTCAGTACGGATCAATTATCTGCTTGAACCTGATCTTGAGTTTAAAATAGACGATTCGCTTGTTTTTCAGGGTGAGCTGATCGTAAAATCAAAAGGAGAAAACAGAAGTTCTGCTGTCTTGGGTGAGACATCAATTCCGATCAATATTTATCATTGGGCGGATGCAAATCGGGATCTGGTGATCGATGATAGTGAAGCCCTTGATGCATCGGTTTTGGCGATGGCTATGAAAAATCTGGATATTGACTGGGCGCTGATTGAAGATATATGGGATGCCGGAGGTTATCGACTCGATTCTTCCTCTAATAAATTTATAGCGGCACGAAATAAAAACAGGCCGTAACGCTCCAGGCAGCTCTCTTCCTGGTTCTTCGGTTATTTGAGCGAATTTTTGTAGATGAACTTGATTTTTCCTGCCGGCAATTGAGTTTGTGGCAGCCCTGATTTTTCCTCGTTTGAGAAGCCGATGCCGATCATACAGAGAATTCTGGAAGAATCGTTGATCTCCAGTAGCTTTTTCAGAAAGGTTTCGGAACTGGTTTTGTCGTCATGGAGTCTGTTTCTGATCTGTACCCAACAGCTCCCAAGTCCGAGATCATGAGCTGCATACTGCAGAGTGATGGCGGCAATGGCACTATCTTCGATCCAGACGTCAGAAAGCTCCTCGTCTGCGCAGATCACAACTCCGAGTGCTGCTCCTGCGACAAAAGCTGATCCGTGTGTTTTTGCCCGGCTCATTTTTTCGAGAAGTTCTCGATCTTCGACAAAAATAAAATTCCAGGGCTGCTTTCCTCTGGATGTTGGCGCGCGCAACAGAGCTTCCTGCAGTTGAATGATTTTCTCCTGCGGCACTTCTTGTGGTGTGAATTGTCTGATGCTGCGGCGATTGCGCAGCATCTGGATAAGAGGAGCAGTGTGGCTCATGATTCACCTCCGGTCTGTCGAGTCAGTTGGATTCGGTTTTCAGAATACATGAATGATAATTATTATGCTCTGTTTTATCTTCAGATTTTTGTAACTATTCAGCAGTAGCGAAAAGGGTGTCATTCCCGAGGGTGTAATCGGGAATCCAGTCTTTAAAGCCA
>JACUTX010000072.1 GCA_014859615.1 Desulfuromonadales bacterium
TGAATTATTGTTTGACAAGAATCGTTCGAATCTGTAGGATAACACGTTTGTTTTATCTTCCATAGTAAACCAGAGAGAGAGCGGCACAAAAGTTATGAGTGAAATCCGTAATATCGCTATTATCGCCCACGTTGACCATGGCAAAACCACCCTGGTCGACGCCATGCTTAAACAGTCGGGCGTTTTTCGTGAAAACCAGAAGATTGTCGAACGGGTCATGGATCGTAATGATCTGGAGAAGGAGCGCGGGATCACCATTATCTCCAAAAATCTCTCGATCCAGCGTCCAGATATGAAGGTTAATGTTGTTGACACCCCGGGACATGCCGATTTCGGCGGCGAAGTTGAGCGCGTACTGATGATGGTCGATTCGGTTCTGTTGCTGGTTGACGCTTTCGACGGTCCGATGCCTCAGACCCGGTTTGTGTTGAAAAAAGCGTTGACACTCGGTCACTGCCCGGTGGTTGTAATCAATAAAATCGATCGTCCCGGTGCCCGACCGACCGAGGTGGTTGAGATGGTTTTCGATCTCTTTTGCGAACTTGATGCCAACGAGCATCAGCTCGATTTTCCGATTGTCTACACCAGCGCCAAATTCGGTATCTCCAAGATGGAGCCTTCCGACGAAGACAGTAATCTCGACCCGCTGTTCGAGGTGATCCGCACCAGGGTCCCCGCGCCGTCAGGTGACCCGGAGGCCCCTTTGCAGATGCAGGTGACCAGTCTCGACTACGACGATTATATCGGTCGTACGGGGACCGGCAAGATTGTCAACGGCCGGATCCGAGCGGGTGAAACAGTTGCAGTGATCGATCGCGACGGCAAGGTTCGCAGCAGCAAGGTGACCAAACTGCTCGGTTACGTCGGACTGCAGCAGGTTGAGATCCCTGATGCCATGGCTGGCGATATCGTTACTGTCGCCGGATTTGAGGATATCAGTATCGGTGAAACGATCGCCTCTCTTAATAACCCGGTTTCGCTGCCGTTCCTCTCGATCGACGAGCCGACCCTGTCGATGAATTTCATCGTCAACGGTTCGCCTTTCGCCGGTAAGGAAGGGAAGTTTGTCACCAGTCGGCAGTTGCGCGAGCGTCTGATGCGTGAATTGCGGACGAATGTCTCTCTGCGGGTTGAAGAGACCGACAATACCGACAGCTTCAAGGTTTCTGGCCGGGGGGAACTGCACCTTTCGATCCTGATTGAAAACATGCGCCGCGAAGGGTTTGAACTGGCAGTCTCCAAGCCTGAAGTGATCTACCGTGAGATTGATGGTGTTCGGTGCGAACCGATGGAATATCTGACGATCGATGTTCCGGAAGAGTATCAGGGGACCGTGATTGAAAAGCTCGGAAGCCGCAAAGCCGAGATGGTCTCGATGTCGCCGATGGACGGGGTTGTCCGGATCGAATTTATTATCCCGGCTCGTGGTTTGATCGGCTTCCGGACTGAATTTTTGACGGATACCCGCGGAACCGGCACACTGAATCACGTCTTTCACGAGTATGCACCGTACAAGGGACCGATTATCGGTCGCAAAAATGGTGTATTGATCGCTATCGAAACGGCTGAAACAGTCGCTTACTCTCTCTGGACTCTGCAGGATCGCGGGACGATGTTCGTCTCCCCCGGTACACGTGTCTACGAGGGGATGATCATCGGTCAGCACAACAAGGAGAATGATCTGGTAGTGAATGCCTGCCGCGGCAAAAAACTGACCAATGTTCGCTCTTCCGGTACGGATGAGGCGGTGCGCCTGATTACGCCGAACATCCTGACTCTGGAACAGGCGCTCGAGTATATATCTGACGATGAGCTGGTTGAGGTCACCCCCCAATCGATTCGGTTGCGCAAAAAGTACCTTGATGCAAACGATCGCAAAAAGTATGAAAAAAAGAGCAAATAATCGTTGTGGTGTATCGATCTGTCATAAAGTTACTTCAGACCGTTAAAATGCAACGAATCCGTTAATGTAAAAATAGGTCAGCTCAAAATCCTTCTATCGGGGGTCCATACTACTGTTTTTTTGCGGGGCCGAAATCGGCCCCGTTTTTTTTCACACGGGGTCGTATAATTATGCGCTAACGGCAATTATGCCAGCTTCTGTTTTTGCCCTCTGCACTCTTTTGTGTGTGTCTGTTCTTTTCGTTTCTTCTCTTGTGACGACCCCTTTGCGTGTGTTAATAGTTACGAGTTTAATTTCTCTCAAAACTGGCGTTGCCCAGTCCTTGAATATTGGAGTCTGATACAGATGATTGGATCTACTTTTAGGAAAATCTTCGGGAGCAAAAACGAACGCGATCTGAAACTGCTGCAGCCGGTTATTAATCAGATCAACAGCTTTGAAACTGCATTTGAGGCGCTCTCTGACGAAGAACTGACGGCCAAGACGGTTGAATTTAAAAATAGATTTGCCGCCGGTGAAACCCTCGATGATCTTCTCCCCGAAGCGTTTGCCGTGGTGCGCGAGGGATCAAAACGGGTTCTCGGCATGCGGCATTTTGATGTTCAGTTGATCGGCGGCATTATCCTGCATCAGGGGAAGATCGCCGAGATGAAAACCGGTGAGGGGAAGACGCTGATGGCGACCTTGCCGATCTACCTTAATGCCCTGGCTGGCAGAGGGGTGCATGTCGTCACCGTGAACGATTATCTTGCCAGTCGTGACGCCGAGTGGATGGGGAAGCTGTACCGGTTTCTCGGGATGACCGTCGGATGCATTGTGCACGGGCTCGATGATGCGGCCCGCAAAGCGGTTTATAATTGCGATATCACCTATGGAACCAATAACGAGTTTGGATTTGATTACCTGCGCGACAACATGAAATTCGATCTGGATGAATATGTTCAGCGCGACCATTATTATGCCATCGTCGATGAGGTCGACTCGATTTTGATCGATGAAGCGCGGACTCCGCTGATAATCTCCGGTCCGAGTGAAACGCGCAGCGATCTCTACGCTGCCGTAAACAGGATTATCCCCAGCCTCAAGAAGGGAGAGGTGATCGAACATCGCGATGGCGGGCGTATCGGCCAGAGCCTCAAGGAGTTTACCGGCGACTATACGGTTGACGAAAAGGCGAAGAGCGCGACCCTGACCGAGGCGGGGGTGGCCAAGGTCGAGAAGTTGCTCGGCGTTGAGAATCTTTATGACCCGCTCAATATCGAAACCTTGCATCATGTGAATCAGGCGTTGAAGGCCCACACCCTGTTCAGCCGGGATGTCGATTACGTGGTCAAGGATGGTGAGGTACATATTGTCGACGAGTTTACCGGTCGTCTGATGCCGGGACGCCGCTGGAGCGACGGGCTGCATCAGGCAGTCGAGGCGAAGGAGGGGGTCAAGGTTGAGAATGAAAACCAGACCCTGGCGACCATCACCTTCCAGAACTATTTCCGGATGTACGAGAAGCTCTCCGGAATGACCGGAACCGCCGATACCGAGGCGGCAGAGTTTCAGGAGATCTACAAACTTGGTGTTACGGTTGTCCCGACCAATATGCCGATGATTCGGATCGACCGCTCGGATCTGATTTACAAGACGGAAAAAGAGAAATTCAATGCCGTCATCGACGATATTATCGAGCGGCACAAGATCGGTCAGCCGGTTCTGGTCGGCACTATTTCGATCGAGAATTCGGAAAAACTCTCCGAGTTATTGAAGAAGCGCGGCATCAAGCATAATGTGCTCAACGCCAAGCAGCATGAACGTGAGGCGGAGATCGTCGCGCAGGCCGGTCGTAAAGGGGCGGTGACGATTGCGACCAATATGGCCGGTCGAGGCACCGACATTGTTCTGGGTGGTAATCCCGAGATGTTGGCGAGAAAGGCGTCGGAGTCAGCAGAAGATCAGGAAGCGGCGTATGCCGAGGCGCTGGCCAGGTTCAAGGTTGAATGTGCGGCGGAACGTGAAGAGGTTCTGGACGCTGGCGGTTTCTATATTCTCGGGACTGAACGGCACGAATCGCGGCGGATTGACAATCAGCTCCGTGGTCGTTCCGGTCGTCAGGGGGACGCCGGGGAGAGTCGTTTCTTTATGTCGCTTGATGATGATCTGCTGCGGATCTTTGGTTCGCACAAGGTTGCCTATGTGATGGAGAAGCTCAAACTGCCCGAAGGAGAGCCGATCGAGCACGGTATGATCAGTCGGGCGATTGAGAATGCCCAGGGGAAGGTCGAAGCGCACAACTTCGATATCCGTAAGCATCTGATCGAGTACGACGATGTTATGAACCGGCAGCGCGAGGTGATCTACACCCAGCGCCGCGAAGTTTTAAAAGGTGAAAATCTCAAGCAGATGGTGATCGGTATCATCGATGAGATGGTCGAAGATATGATCGCTACTTTCTGCCCGGAAAAGACCCCGTCGCAGCAATGGAACTGGGGGAGTCTTTATGATGATTATCTGGCCCAGTTTAATATTGTTCCGGAGTTTCCCGATACGGATAAACCGAATCTGAAGGTCGAAGAGCTTGAAGCTGCGCTTAAAGAACAGGTTCAGTCGCAGCTGAGCGCCAAAGAGGAAGAGTTCTCTCCCCCGGTGATGGAACATCTTCTGCGTATATTGTTGCTGCAGACGATCGATATGCAATGGAAAGGGCACCTGCTGAATATCGATCATCTTAAAGAGGGGATTGGCCTGCGCAGCTATGCTCAGCGCAACCCGAAGGAAGAGTACAAGCGTGAGGCGTACAACCTGTTTGTCGAAATGATGGGCCGCATTCGCCAGGATATTATTCAGAAACTGTTTCGGATTCAACTCGCCCGCAATGATGATGTCGCCCGGATGGAAGAGGAGCAACGGCGTAAAAAAGAGTTTCTTGAACGACACACGGCCGGGAGTCAGAAGGGGAAACCTGTTGTGCGTGATGATCGGATCGGCCGCAACGACCCCTGTCCGTGCGGCAGCGGGAAAAAATATAAAAAATGCTGTGGGTAATCGTATTTTTTTGAGCGTCTCAAGGGGGGATTGGTAAGTGCAGAGAGCAACGGCTGATAGCTCTAACCCGACCGTTCTGGTGATCGACGACGACCCTTTTTCCCGGGCGGTTATCCGGGAGACGCTTGAGCCAAAAGGGTACACCATCCTTGATGCCTTGACCGGCAAAGAGGTCGAGATCTCGATCGCCCGCTATCCGGTTTCGGTCGTGTTGACCGCGATCGAGATGCCGGACAGTTCCGGGGCGGATGTTTTGCAGATGGTGAAGCGGCTTCAGCCCGACCTCCCGGTGATTATTGTCTCTGCCGATCAGGATTTTCATGCTGCCCGCCAGGCGTTGCGTGATGGCGCTCTCGATTATCTGGTTAAGCCTTTCTCTGATAACGAACTCTGTCAATCGGTTGCGCGGGGTGTTGCCGCTTATGAAAAGGGGGTTGAATCGCGCCAACAACATGAGGAGTCCGAGCGCCGGCTGGCTGATCTGGTATTATTACGTGAAGTGGGTGAGACGGCGAGCGGCGAAGCCGACATGCAGTCCCTGCTGGAACGGATTCTTGATTTTGTCAGTGAAGCGGTTCATGTCGAAACAGTCTCTCTGATGCTGGTTGAAGAGCCGGGTTTTCTGACAATAAGGGTGTCACGGGGGCTGCCGGATAAAGTTGTCGCCGGAACCCGGATCCCGATCGGCGATACGGTTGCCGGGCATGTTGTTCAGACCGGTGAACCGTTTCTGACGGCCGATCTGGATGAGGATGAGCGTTTTTCTCCGGCCGGTGATGTGGGTCAGTATTCAACCCGTTCGGCTCTTTCTCTCCCTCTCAAGTCAAGAGATCGTGTGATCGGGGTGCTGAATGTCAATAATAAACGCGATGGCGCAACTTTTACAGTAACGGATCAATATTTTCTCGCTTCGGTCGCTCATCAGGCGACCATGGCTCTTGAAAACCTCGATCTGGTCAATCGCCTGAAAAGAGAGACGCATCGGCTCGATGCCCTGAATCGGGTCAGGACTCGGCTGGTCTGTACTCTCTCACATGAGCTGCGGACACCACTGACCACTGTCCTCGGATTTGCCGATCTGATTTTGAGTTATCGTGGAATGGTCGCTGATGTCGATCTGCTCGATTATCTCGGCAACATCCAGGAAGGGGGGCTGCAGATGGAGCGGCTGATCAGCGAGATGATGATGCTGTTCAGCCTCGATTCCGGGACGGCGATCTGGCAACTGGAAAGATTCAATTTAAAGGCGCTCAGTAACGAAATCCTCTCCGGTTTTGTTAACCAGATTGATAATAACGGAATTAGCGTCAATCTCTGGGTGTCAGAGAAACTGCCGGAACTGCTGAACGACGCGGAAAAACTGCGGGCGGTACTTGAAGCCTTGATCGATAATGCGATCAAGTTCAATCACCCCGAGGGGCTGATCTGCATCTCTGCCGATTTTCTTCCGGCGGATTCGAACATGCTCCATATCCGTGTTTTTAATTCCGGGGGAAAAATCCCGGCCGAGGCGGCTGAAGAGATTTTTGCTCCTTATAGCCAATTAGGCGAGATCAACACGAATAAGCCGAAGGGGGTCGGAATCGGCCTGACTCTCTGCAAAACAGTGGTCGAAATCATGCGGGGCGAGATCTCTCTCGATCAGAGCAGCGACGAGGGGACGGCCTTCTCTCTGATATTGCCGTTGCAATGTAACCACCTGCAAGAAAGTGCGAACTATGTCAATACCATTAAAGGTCAAAGGTTTTCAGTTTGCGGCGACAGCAGCTGGAATTAAAAAGCCGGGGAAATTGGATGTCGGATTGATCGTCTCGGACCGGCCTGCCGTCAGTGCCGGTCTCTTTACCACCAACAAAGTTGTGGCGGCGCCGGTCACCCTGTCGTCGCCACGGGTTCGCTCCGGGTTGTGCCAGGCGATTCTTGTGAACAGCGGCAATGCGAATGCCTGTACCGGTAATGACGGTCTGCATGATGCGCATTATTGTGGCAATCTGGTTGCCAATGCACTCAACCTCGATCCGGAGCTGGTTGCGGTCTCCTCAACCGGCGTGATCGGTTTTCGTCTCGATGTGACCAAGTTTGACGCGGCGGTTCCCGCTCTGATCGCCGCTCTCTCAGCTGCCGACGCCAATCCGGTCGCTGCTGCGATGATGACGACCGATTCGTTTGCCAAGGTGAGTGCTGCCTACGGTTCGCTGGGGGATACTGAATATACCGTTCTCGGGCTGGCTAAAGGGGCCGGAATGATTCACCCGGACATGGCGACCATGCTCGCGTTTGTGATGACCGATGCGGCGGTAACCAAGGAGTTTGCTGATTTTGCCCTGCGCCGGGCGGTCGATAGATCGTTCAATCGGATCACCGTTGACCGCGACACCTCAACAAACGATATGGTTCTGCTGCTTGCTAACGGAGCGTCGGGGATGCCTGAAATCAAAGCAGAGAGTCGTGAGGCAGAGGAGTTCTGCCTGCTGCTGGACGAAGTTCTGCTCGATCTGGCCAAGATGATCGTCAGCGATGGCGAAGGGGCGACAAAGCTGGCCCGCATTGTTGTGCGCGGCGCCCGCACCGAAGCGGATGCTAAACGCGCTGCTTGCAGCGTAGCAACCTCCAGTCTGGTCAAGACCGCTCTGTTCGGCGAAGATGCCAACTGGGGGCGGATCATCGCGGCGGTCGGGTATTCCGGCGCTGATGTCAATCAGGATCTTGTCGATATCCTGATCGGTGATATTGCGCTGGTTCGCAACGGGCTCGGGACCGGCAAGGATCTTGAGGCTGAGGCGACGATTATTATGCATCAGCCGGAGTTTACCATTACGATCGATCTGCACCTCGGTGATGCTGAATACGATTATTACACCTCAGATCTGACTTATGACTACATCAAAATCAATGCTGACTACCGGAGCTGAATCGTCGGCTGTTCCGGCTTGCGACTGGTTGCAGCGCGGACCGATGGCGGCCATTGAGCATACTCTTCTTAAAGCGACGACGACTCTCTGGCAGATTGAAAAATTGTGCGAAGAGGCGGTCGAATTCGGTTTTGCGGCTGTCTGTATCCCGTCGCTTTTTATCGACCGGGCCAGTCGTCTCCTCTACGGCTCCGGAGTGCAGGTTGCAACGGTCATCGGTTTCCCGTTCGGTTACGATTCATCGGCGGTGAAACGTTTTCAGACCGAGCAAGCGGTGGTGGCAGGAGCGACCGAAATCGACATGGTTCTTCAAATTGGCAACGCTCTCAGCAAGGATTATCCAGCGGTTGAAGCCGATATTCGTGAAGTGGTATGTGCGGCCGGTGAGGCGAAAGTCAAAGTCATTCTCGAATGCTGCTATTTCGATGATACCGCCAAAAAAGAGCTGACCGAGCGGGTGGTTACTGCCGGGGCCAGTTATGTGAAAACATCGACCGGGTTTGCCGAGGCCGGGGCATCCGCTGCTGATGTGCAACTTCTGCATCGAGCGGCCAATAGCCGTATCGGCGTCAAGGCGGCCGGTGGCATTCGTGACTGGGAGAGTTGTCGGGCGATGCTTGAGGCCGGGGCAACCCGGATCGGAACCAGCGCTGGTGTCGAGATTGTCCGGCAGTGGCTGCAGGGGCGCGCATGATGTTTCGGCGGGTGATTCTGATTGTCCTCGATGGTGTCGGTATCGGCGAGCTTCCCGATGCAGCCCGGTTTAACGATCAAGGGGCGCACACCCTGCTGCATGTCGCTGAACAGGTCGGCGGAATTTCGCTGCCGAATCTGCAGCGCCTCGGTCTTGGAAATATAGCTGCACTCCCCGGTGTCGTTCCGGTCGACAGGCCGTCTGCCGCCTGGGGGAAAATGGCGGAACAATCCCAGGGTAAAGATACGACCAATGGCCACTGGGAGCTGGCCGGTCTGGTGACCTCTACGCCGATGGCAACCTACCCGGACGGCTTCCCTGGAGAAATTTTGAAGGAATTCAGAGCGGCGACCGGGCTTGAACCGCTCGGAAATATCGTCGCCAGCGGCACCGATATTTTACGCCAACTCGGCGAAGAGCACCTTGCCACCGGACGGCCGATCATCTACACCAGTGCCGATTCTGTTTTTCAGATCGCCGCCCACGAATCGATTATCCCCCCTGAACAACTCTACGATATCTGCCGTAAAACCAGAAAGATACTTGATTCTTACCGGGTGAGCCGGGTTATTGCCCGCCCCTTTATCGGGCGATCGGCCGACACATTCTGCCGAACCAGTCGCCGGCACGATTTCGCTATCCCGCCAGCCGGACCGACGGTTCTCGATCGGTTGGTCGAAGCCGGACATCGGGTGACCGGAATCGGGAAAATTCGTGATATTTTTGCCGGACGCGGAATTTGCGATGCGATCTCGACCGTGAATAATGCCGATGGGATGCAACAGATTCTGTCATGTCTCGATCATGACGATGCGACGCTGCTGTTTGCGAATCTGGTCGATTTTGACATGCTCTATGGGCACCGCCTCGACTCTGACGGTTTTGCCCGGTCACTCGAAGAGTTTGATCAATGGTTGCCGGAGTTGATGCAGCGGATGCGACCGGAGGATCTGCTGATCGTGACTGCCGACCACGGCTGTGACCCGCTCACCAACGGCACAGAACATACACGGGAGTACGTCCCGCTGCTCGCCTGGCATCAGCAGCTTTTGGGGGCTGCACCCCTCGGGATCAGAGAGAGCTTCAGTGATGTTGCTGCTACGATTGCGGAAATCTTTGCCCTTGAGCAGCTGTCGGGCAAAAGTTTTTTAACTCTTTTGCCCGATTAGAATCGGTGCAGATCAGGCCGGTGTCAGATGTAAAACCGGGTTATCATCGTGTTTAAGAAGATGATTCGTGTTGAGGGTATTTCTGGCACACTGCCGTTCATTGAGTTCGTTAAACAGCAGCCCTTCTACGTAATGTTCCAGTAAACGCATCGTCTCCGGATCAACATCTACGAATTCTATCCCCATCCCCTGCATATAATTGTTGGCGGGGGAGGGTTCAACAGAGTAGACAATTCGTCCCCAGATTTCCAGCTCAGTCTGCATTCCGATCAGTGGAATAACGAGACGGATTTTTTCAATCGGTTCAATTTTAGAGCCGGTTTTTAAAAACAGCCCCTCCGGACTGAGACTGAGAACTTCGGCAATACAGACCTTGGCATCTTTATAGTAAAGGCCGGGCATTTTCACATTCAGGCGAATGTTGCGTCTGGGTATTTTTTCCAGATAAGTCTGTACGTTGGAAAAAAGTTTAAAAATATCAACCGGGTAGGAGAGAATGTCACCCTTGTTATGCCAGTCTGTCTCGACTTCAGGATCCTGTATGTAGATAATTGGTGCAATGCTCTTTTTGATATGCGCCGTCGCCTTTGTATGACTGAACAGAGTCGGGCCGAGAATCAACAGGTCCGGTTCAAGTTCTTGACACATCTCGATAAAAGTTTCCGGCTCAGCCGTTGCGATCGCTCGATACCCCCAGTTTTTCAAGAGGGATTCCAGGGTCGTCACCAATTCTTCGCGATCATC
>JACUTX010000073.1 GCA_014859615.1 Desulfuromonadales bacterium
CGGTTCTGATCGGGAATTGTGATTGTAAAGATTGAAACTATCTTGTCATTCCCGAGGAGAACCTGATCGGGAATCCAGATCTTAAAGATTTAAATTCTGGATCCTTTGATAGAATCATTTTCGGGATGACAAAACTCTTAACCGTCGGGTCCCGCCCTGACGGTTTACGCTGCATCAGTCTTCAAACAATCAATCACCATATGCTGGGCCGATTCATTTTAACAACGTGACAGCTGGCACTGGCAGAAAGAATTGTTATAGTTAACGTGAGGTTTTCATAAGAAGGGAGCTACGTCATGAGCAAACAATCGGCTGTCTGTTATACCCTTGATGCCGCCCTGGAAGAGGCGATCGATTTTGAAAACAATCTGTTTCACTCATTCCTCCAGGCTATCCGCACCGTTCAGTCAAAGGCGGCGAGCACAATACTCAGAGATGCCGCTGCCAAACGTCTGAAATACAAGCAGAAGTTGGAGCTTGCGCGGCTCGAAGACGATTTCACCGTCGGCAAGGGCGATAAAAAGGCGCCGACGATGAATCTTGACAAGCGAATCGGCGTAAAGAGCCTGGAGAGCAACGCAGATCCGCGATCCGCTCTGGCTCATGCCATTCATCTGGTCAATGCAGCACTCATCTTTTACGAAGAGATGGCTCAAAGCTGCAGCGGAGCTCCGATGCACAAAGTTTTCATCACCCTGGATGCTGATCAGAGAGAACTGCTGCAGCAATTGGAAGATGAGTACGAAGAGCACTTCATGACTGAAAATTAAATCAGCCCCTCAAACAAAATCGCTGCCGGGTGCCGCGACGCTCCTTGGCTCATTCGATCGATGCTCCCCCACTGGCGCCGCTCCCCATTATAACTTGAACCTTATATTCTCCCCCTTGCATGGTTATCGGCAGACGATTCCCTTCCAGGAGGGCTCCATCAAGCTCAACCGAAACAACCCCTCTGCTGACCCGCTCAGGATTTTCGATCAAAAGGTGATAATTGGATGATCCGAACCGGTAATTGACCGAAAACCGCTCCCAAGCGACCGGAATGACCGGATCGATAACAAGCGAGTCGGTACGACGTTTCAGTCCCAGGATCTCTTCTACCCAGGCCCTGTACATCCAGGCAGCCGACCCGGTGTACCACGACCACCCTCCCCGTCCGACCTTATCGGGGAGACGATAGACGTCCGCCGCTACAACATACGGTTCAACTCCGTAGTGACGCGCTGATTCAAGATTCGACGAATGCTCAATCGGATTCATCATTTGCAACATCTGCACCGCACGGTCACCATCCCCGGTACGCGCCATCGCCATAGCAAACCAGAGGGCTGCGTGAGTGTACTGCCCGCCGTTCTCCCGGACTCCGGGCGGATATCCTTTGATATAACCGGGTGAAGGGGAAGAGTGATCAAAAGGTGGCGAAAACAGAAGCACAACCTTCTCTTTCTGCAGAACAAGATGTTCCCAGGCTGATTCCAGTGCGATTTCAGCCCGTTGTGGATCAGCACCACCCGAGAGCCAGGCCCATGATTGCGATAAAGAATCGATCTGAGCCTCATCACTCTCAGCCGACCCCAAAGGAGTGCCGTCATCGAACCGGCCGCGCAAATACCACTCTCCATCCCAGGCTTTATCCTCGATGCTGCGACAGAGCTGCTGTCGTTGTTGCGCATAAACATGAGCCTCATCCGTTTTGTTGAGAGCATGAGAGATTTCAACCATCCCCTGCAACAGATCGACAAGGAACCATCCGAGCCAGACACTCTCCCCCTGCCCATTGGCACCGACCAGATTCATCCCGTCATTCCAGTCGCCGGTTCCAAACAGCGGCAGACCATCGGGGCCCGCCGTCAACCCTTTTTTCACGGCGCGACGACAATGTTCAAACAGGGAAAATGGTTCAAAAAGCTGTTCAGGCGTTGAAAACACCTCATGCTCCCCCTCTTCAAGCAGTGGCGCTTTTAAAAACGGAATTTCCTCTTTAAGAAAATCGACATCACCGGTCACTCTCAGATACTCTGCAACCACATACGGAAGCCAGAGCAGGTCATCTGAAATCCGGGAACGGATACCGGCGCCTGAAGGTGGATGCCACCAGTGCTGCACATCCCCTTCACTGAACTGACGGCTGGCAGCGAGCAAAATCTGTTTGCGGGCCAATTCAGGCTGGCAAGAGATAAAAGCAGTAACATCCTGCAACTGATCACGGAAACCGAAAGCTCCGCCCGATTGATAAAAAGCCGATCGTCCCCAGATCCGGCAGCTCAAACTCTGATAAAGCAACCATCGATTGATTAAAATATCAGCGGCAGGTTCAGGGGTCTGGACAGTGATGCAGCCAAGAGCACGATCCCACCAGGCCGACGTCCCGTCAAGAGCCGTCTGCACCTCTCCTTCCAGCCGAAAACGGCTGATCAGCTGACACGCTTCGTCCTTGGAACCGGCCTGCCCGAGCATACAGACAATCACCGTGCTTTCACCAGGTGCCAGCTGAAACGTATTCTGCAGTGCGGCACACGGATCAAGGCGGGCTCCGGTTATTCCATCTAGATGAACATTATCGAGAGCTGCCGGATCCGCCAGAGAGCGGTTACGGCCGATGAATGAGGTCCGATCACCGCTGTACGATTCCGGCGGCGGATCGAGTGTCACAAAAGTGACCCGATTTCCATATTCCGGATGATAGCGGTTATAGCCGAGCAGAGAAGAAGATCGACGATCCCAATGCGTGACAGTATGCATCTGCGCCGACTCCCGGTGTTCACCCAGTGTCAGCTCGACATAAAAGGTCACTGAGAGCTCCCGCCATCTTCTGGTATCGTTTCGCACCGTCATCTGATATAGTTTTACCGGAGCGCCACCGGTATCATCGGTCGGGACAAACTGTTTTAACAGCTGGTAAATTCCAAAACTGTGCCGCTCGAAGACAGAATAGCCTGCCCCATGTCGCACCCGGCAGAGATCAGAATTGCGGATCGGCCGGGGGGTTGTCGTCCAGAGATCTCCGGTCTGTTCATCACGCAGATAAACCACCTCGGAGACAGGATCAAGAACCGGATCGTTTGTCCATTGCGTTAACCGATTACGCTGACTGTTGCCAAACCATGTAAAGCCGGCACCGGATTCACTCACCATCGTCCCGAAATCCGGATTGGCCATCACATTAACCCAGGGGGATGGTGTCGGCAGAGCCGGATCAAGAGTCATCACATACTCTCGCCCGTCCGGAGTAAACCCACCTAAGCCGTTAAAAAAAATCAACTCGATTTCATCCAGAGGTTTGATCGGATCCGGCAGCATCTGCTTGATTTTAAGCGGTTCGCTCAATTCAATCCGTTCACTCGAAATTCCGAGTTGTTGAGAGAGTGCTCCACGGGCCGCAACCAGAACAACCGCGGCAACCGCTTTCATCAACCTGAGATCGTCGTCAGGGATCTGATCTGCACTACGCAACAGGACGTTGCCGGGATGGCCACTGGTCGTAGATGAGGCGTAAGCCTGAATCATATTGATCAACTTCTCCCGCAGCGGTTGATCGTACGCCCCTTCCTCCTCATTGATGATCAGCAGATCCGCAGCGAATCCGTGCATTCGCCAGTAGCTGTGGGCCTGAAGCAGCTGGCGAATCAGATTCAAATCACGCGACTCGGCAATAGTGACCAGCAAGATCGGAAGATCACCGGAGATCGCATAAGGCCAGAGCCCGGATTGCCCTTTGTGATTTCCCATAATCTGATCCGCCGAAACGCGCAGAAGCTGATTTGGAAAGAGCATATGGTTGGCCAGCTGTTGAAACCAGCGCGCATCCTCCGGCTGGATATGCAGCAGCCGTAATTCAATCTGCGCCGAACGCCAGGCAAACTCCATGGCGCGATCAATCTGATAGGTCTCAGAATATTTATCGGCCAGGGCAATCACTTCCTCACGGGTTCTGGCGACCGCAAGGATAAAAGCGACCTCACAACGTTGCCCCGGTTCGAGTGTCACCCGATGACGCAGACTGAAGATCGGATCAAGAACAAAACCCTGGCTATTACCGGGACTTGTGATCGCTCCGGCAGGCGATGCAAGCGTATTGCCACGGCCGATAAACCTGGCCCGATCCGTCTCAAATGCAAATGGAGTCAAAATTGTCTCAGACGCTATCCGATGCGCCATGAACGTCTCAGCAGGTTCGTCGCTGCGTGAACGTCGATACGCCAGAAGCGTTCTTCTCTCGGAAAGCGCCTCAGTCTGAATAAAAATTTTATTAAAGGCCGGATGCTGCCGATCGGCATTATGCGCCGCCATAGCGAGTTCAAAATAACTGGTTAAGCAGAGGGTACGCGGCCGATCAGAACGATTCAGCAATGACAATCGGCGAATTTCGACATCATCTTCAGGCGACACCAGCACGTCGGTCTGAGCTTGAATGTCGAAATCAGTACGACTGAAGGTAACGCGATCCAGGGCAAACTCCACTTCATAATCATCAGCTTCCAGCCCGACGGGGTGATAAGCCGCAGACCAGAGTTTTCTCCTCTCTTCGTCATACAGATAGATATAGCTCCCCCAGAGATCAGTCGTCTGATCGAAACGCCAGCGGGTCAGCTCCAGCCCGTTCCACTGACTGTACCCACCGCCGGTGTTTGTCAGCATCAGATTATAAGAACTGTTGCTCAGAAGCCGTGTTTTCGGGATCGATGTATGCGGTGTCGTGAATCGCTTGCCGCGATCCTCGATCCCGACCATACTCGAAACAATCTGGGGGTTTTCACGTGCCGATGCAAGTTGCAACGGCGGGAGAGTCGGAATTCTTTCCTGCAGCAGCTGTTCAAAAGCCTTAACTCTGGGGTCTGAATGAAACCGCTTGCGAAACCGATTATCCTGCAGAAAATTAAGCATCGATATAAAGCTCATCCCCTGGTGATGAGCCATATACGCCTTGACGACCACCCCTTTTTTACCCGTCTTCGTCGCTTTGCGGCTGAAATCAATCGATTCATAAAAACCGTAGTTGTTGTAGAGTCCAAGATTTTCCAGACGTTTGAGATTTTCCAGCGTTTTTTTCGGACGGATACTGATCGCCAGGAGACTCGCATACGGAGCAACCACCAGCTGACTCTTCATTAATCGCTTCAGACCGAGCTCTGCCACACCGAACGCCATGTATTGATAGGTTTTGTTGAGATCGAGATTTCCGTAGGCCGATTCTGACACACCCCAGGGGACTTTTCGCTTCCGGCCATAATGTATCTGAATATCGACCGCCCTCGTAACGGCTCGGTGCAACAGAGAGTTATCATAAGAATTCTGCAGCAGCAGAGGCATCAGGTACTCAAACATGGTGCCGCTCCAGCTCATCAATACCCGATGGTTATTGACCATTGCGTGAGGACGCCCCATAGAAAACCAGTGCGCCATCGGAACATCACCACGAGCGATTGAGGTAAAACTTCCGAGCCGGGCTTCGCTCGCCAGCAGATCATAAAACGATTCATCACGTCGACCGACTGAGACGTTGTAGCCGACTGCAAAAAGTTTGAGCAAAGGGTCGTAGAGAAATGACATATTGATCGCCTTGCCGAAACGATCAATCTTTGCTTCAAGCAAAAGAATCTGATCGGACAGCTTTTGTGCCTCAAGTCGCGATCGATCATAAGCATCGCTCACCCGGCCGAGCCATTCAGGCGATTTCGAACTATTCTTTATGATCTGAAAAAAAGATGTATCCGAGAACGCGTCGGCACAGGTTTCGGCGAGGGACGGCAACAGGGTCAGATCCTCCCTCATAACCTTATAAAACGACGGAACGGATGGCGTAATTTCCTGCGGTTCAACCTCCAGTATCGAGACAACCCAACCGAAATATAAATCGACAGCTTCCCTGGCCCCACGGATCTGATTCTTAAGGGCTCGACACCAGTAATCGACTTCACTCTCTTCGTTAAATCGAGTACTGATAGCAGTGAGGATATCCGGCAGAACCAGAGCATCATCGACCACCTGCCGGACCAACTCAAGCGAGCTTTGCAAAGGTTTACGCCAGAGAGCCAAACGTTTTTCAAAATCGAGCAGCGCCTTGTCATCCTTCTTTTGATCGGAGACCAGACGGAGAAGAATCGTACCACTGTCGACAAAACCGGCCAAAACTGCTGCATCGAGCAGAGGGCGTTGACGCAGCTCTTTTAACCCCGCTTCCATGACCCATAAAGAAGAGAGAAAATTGCCACTGTCAACAGAAGAGACATATCTCGGTTCGAGGGGATGCAGATCAGACAGATCGTACCAGTTCAACAGATGCCCCTCGTATTTCTCAAGTTTTACCAGGGTCAACATCGTCGCAGAGAGCCGGTCAACCAGAGTTCTGACACCGATGTAACCACAATCATGCGCGCCGAGTAGCGACAGCATCCAGAGCCCGATATTGGTCGGGCTGGTTCGCATGGCGACCTGATCCTGATGCGACACCTGATAATTGTCAGGCGGAAGCCAGCAGGTATCGTCATTGACGAAATCATCAAAATAACGCCAGGTCCGGCGGGTCAACCTGCGCAGATAATCGCGATCCTGAGCTGAAATTTCATCAAGTACTTTTAACGGTTTTTTTCGTGAGGTCAACAACCAGCCGACCAGAGGGGAGATGAACCAGAGAAAAAGAAAGGGCGTCGTAATGATGAGATGGTCCGGATGTCGATGATAAAGCTGATACGCCAATAGACAAGAGAAGACAGAGAAACAGCACAAAATGAAAATCAGTAATTTACGTTGAGCGACCCCGCCGAAATGAACAACTTGAGACGATGTCCATTCGAGCAGATGCCGGTGGGAAATCAGCATTCGATACAGGACCCTGAATATGGCGCCCAGGGATACCAGCACCAGATGCGGCATCAGGGCAATTTCGGCAAAAATTCTAACTGTATCGCGCCAGATCTGCGCTAAGGAAAAATTTTTATAACCTTTACGTGTCGTCAGCAAGATGACCATTCTGGCCATCAGCGGCCAGAACAGACAGATCCCCACCAGCAACAACACCGCCGACGCTGTCAGACTCGATGCCATCCATGAATAAAGGAGCAGCAACAGACTCGAAACAGGAACCAGACTGCGACGCAGGTTGTCAAACACTTTCCAGCGATTGAACCAGGAGAGTGGATTTTTCCCCATTTTCCCGTTCGCCAACGGCACCCAGGGGAGGAGCCAAAGAGCAATTTGCCAATCCCCTCTGATCCAGCGATGCATCCGTCTGAAATAATTGATATAATCCGGCGGAAATTCGTCATACAGCTCAATGTCACTGGCCAGACCGGTCCGGGCATGCGCCCCTTCAATCAGATCGTGGCTGAGAATCAGGCCTTCCGGGAAGCGTCCGGTCAGAATACGATGAAAAGCCTGAACATCATAAATCCCCTTACCGTGATACGACCCCTCACCGGTCAGATCCTGATAAACATCTGCCGTCACCCGATTATACGGATCGACCCCGATCGATTCAGCAAACAGCCGACTGAAAAATGAAATATTCGCACTCGGCAGGGACGATGAAACCCGAGGTTGTATCAAGGTAAAACTTCCGGGACTCAACTGACCTGTCGCATCAAACCGCGGACGATTCAAAGGGTGGGCAAGAGTTTCAATCATCCGCCGGGCAGTTCCGTGCGGCAATTGAGTATCGCTGTCAAGAGTGATAACAAACCGGATATGACTGATCTGCTCCGGACTCCCGACCCGGACCAGCTCCAGCGCATAATCGGGAGAGGAACCGTCCAGCAAAGCATTAAGTTGCTCCAGCTTGCCACGTTTTCTCTCCCAACCGATAAATTTCTGTTCACTTTCACACCAGGAACGCTCGCGATGAAACAGCAGAAAAACAGGGCCGTAACGGTCATTAAGCCTTTGCACCCCTTCCAGCATCTGTTGATAAAGAGCCTCATCTCCCGCAACGACCTGCTGGTGAGCATCGGTATAGTCAGAAAAAAGACTGAAAAGAAGATTGTTCTCCCGATTTGACATGTAGCGAATTTCCAGTTTTTCAAGATCCGACTGAATCGATTTTGCATTCAGCAAAAGAGTCGGCACCACAATCAAGGTTTTGAACTCATCTTGAATTCCCGATTCCTGAAAATTCATTTTCGGCAGAGGGAGAGTCGGCATAAAGCGAATCACAAAGTAATTCATCACCTCGACGGCAATCTGACTCGCCGGGAGAATTGTCAAAACAAGAAGACTGACAGAGAGTGAAAGTTCAACTCCGGTGAGAGCATAGCAACCGAATAGAGTCGCAATCAGACCGGTCAGAATCGAGACGCCACTGAGGTAAATAGCTGTATGATTTTTTTTAACATAAGCAACAGTGCGGCTGAAGATCGATTCATCGCAACCGAGATACGCCAAAAAATCCCCTGACCCTGCGCCGATCAAAAAATACCCGATATGCCCCGGATCAGCTTCATCGCTCGATTTCGAGAGAGAGCGATTCTGCTCCGCCAGAGTAATGACCGCCTGCGCAACTGAAGGCTCATCCCGATCACTTCGATCTGCCACCGTCTCGATCACTTGCCGGTATCTGTCTCGGGTCGCAAAATCCATCTGCGGATAGACTCCTGACGGATCCTGGCGCAAAATCTGTTCCACAGAACTGAGCTGTTCGAACAACTCTTTCCAGTCGAGTTGGATCAATTGACGCAGACTCGTGAAAGCATTGCCGATTGCCAGCTGATCTGAAGTCTGACGATTCTGTTCCTGCAACATCAATTCATTGACAAGAGTACCGAACGAACGCTCAATCCAGGCTTGAACCGGGACCAGAACATCTGTTTCATCGTAAAGATTATCGATCAATTGTGTGCTGAAATAGGGGCTGGGGTGCGGCTTGTCGACAGACAGCTCTGTCATAATGTAAAAGAGCTGGTTAACATCGCGTTTATTCGCTTCTATCAGTCTGTTCGCCCAGAATGCCGCCTGCTGACTGTCACACAGATCGGTCTGCGCCGAAATTGCCAATCTTTTGATATTTTCAATCAAGGCAACACGCAGCATCTGCGGCAGTGCCCAGAGTTCAGCAATCGATAAAGGGTGTTTCTCTTGTGAAGCCAAAACAGACGCAAGAATCTGATCCCGGGTCAGATGCAGATTCGCATCGGTCAGCACTTTTTTGGACAGACAGTAGATATACGGGAGGCGACCATGACGCGGCTCATCGACAACTGTTGGCAAATTGCGAAAAAAACTTTTGGGTAAATTAAGCAGGATATCCCGGACGGTTTTCACCAACATATATTCATTGTCGATGATCCATTCCGCAACACCGGTCGCCCCCTGTCCGACCCGATTTGCCTCCATCAAATCGGTACAAACCTCTTGCACCCAGCTTCGATCGGTCCGAATCTGTTTTAGTAACTCAAAGGAGACACAACCACCCTTGCCACGTCTCCTTTTTATCGACAGTTGCAAAGTTGGACTTAAAGGTTTTTTAATCTCTTCCGGGCAGACATTAGATCGAACAACAACACGCTTATCAAAAGAGGGATGTTTGATAAATACAATAGGGCTGGTCTCAGCATGAGCAAGAATCAAAGAGAGCGCTATCGGCAGGTCAACAACCCGCCCCTGCAGCAGAAGCAGAGTCTCCTCAGAGAGAGTTGTTTTGGAATATTCAGACAGCAGACCGGCATCGATCCCGTACCTGGAACGTCTGATTATGAACCATCCAGAGATCAGACCGATCGACGCCGCAGCAACAAAAAACGAAGAGAGGAGAGTCAGCTGACTTTTGATCCAGAGCAGAGGCAAGAAGAGGAGAGTGACACCAAATAAACCGGAAAATAACAGCGAGAAAAAAAAGAGCCCGAGAAACTGACGACGATAAAAAGGGTCGAAAGAATGCAAACGCCCGGCAGAGTCTTTATGCAATAACAGTGTCTTGAAAAAGCCACGTTTTTCCAGCATCCAGATAATTCGTCGCGCATCACTTTTTTGTGCAAAATAACCAACAAGAAGCCCTGAATTCATTCTTTACCTCACCACCACATGAACAGATCAATTGATCGGGTTAATTTTTTTATTCAGCACTTTTTGTAGCATAACAATTAATTAATAAATATACGCCTATGAATTTAGATTAATCAGTTGTCGGGGCTGATTCAGTCTATCAAAAAAAATATCAAATTGTAGACTGATCCATAAACTCTCCTGCCAAAATAGAGTTATCGGGAATTGCGTTTGTAAAGATTGAAACTATCTTGTCATTCCCGAGGCAGTTCTGATCGGGAATCCATGTTTTAAATGTCCGAAGGCTGGATCCTTTGATAAAGGCATTCGGAGATGACAAAAACTCTTAACCTTAAACCGTCGGGTCCCGGCCCGACAGCCGGGTTCATTTTCTTTGGAAAGCCGCAAAG
>JACUTX010000373.1 GCA_014859615.1 Desulfuromonadales bacterium
TCAGCGGTCTCGGGACCGATGGCACCTGCTCCCACCTTTTTCTCGAAGGGGTTGAAGATAAAAACGGCCGCTGCAAAATACCGTCTGCAGATCGCCCGATCGGTCCGCTCGATGAAGGGCTTTTCGCCCTCGAAGCCGATACGGCTGGAGAACTGCTGGAAAAAATCAGCCAACTTCAGGATTTTATCGACAGTACAAACGATGACGGGGTCGAACAGTTGGCTCGGCAATGGTATCTGAAGACAAGTCTGAACCGGGAGAACAGACTCTGTCTGGCGATGGTTGCCGCAAACCGCACTGAGCTGCTCGATCAACTCCAGCAGGCCGCTCTCTCCCTGCTCGAAGATCCGCACAGATCGATTGGCGGCAACGGCGCACCCTGCGCTGCAAATCTGCGCGACCGTCTCTTTTATACTCCCGAACCGCTCGCTCCCCACGGCAAGATCGCCTTCATCTTCCCCGGTTCCGGCAATCACTTTGCCGGAATGGGACGTGAACTTTCGGCGCGCTGGCCAGCCATTTTCAGCAGACAGGATAGTCGAAGCCAATTTCTGGCCCGTCAGTTCCTGCCGGAGCAGTTCTGGCAGGAGGCGTTAACCGAAGCAGTACATGACGATCATAATGCTCTGGTAATCGGCCAGGTCGCCCTGGGGACCGCCGTCAGTGATCTGGTGCGCAGTTTCGGCATCGAGCCGCAGGCGATAAGCGGTTACAGTCTTGGTGAATCGGCCGGACTCTTCTCTCTCGGCGTCTGGAAAGATCGCGACGGCATGGCGCAGAGACTAAGCGAATCGACCCTCTTTACCAGTGAGCTCGCTGGGGTTTGCAACGCCGCGCGCCAGGTCTGGGGGCTCAAAAAAACAGAAGAGGTCGATTGGGTGCTCGGCCTCATCGATGTTCCGGCAGAGAAGGTCAAACAGGCTCTGGCCGGTAAAACGAGAGCCTACCTGCTGATTATCAACAGCTACCGGGAATCGGTCATCGGCGGCGATCGACAACAGGTCGAAGCGCTGACTCACGAAGTCGGTGGACATTTTTTCCCGTTGCGCGGCGTCACCACGGTGCACTGTCCGGTGGTCGAACCGGTGGCAAAAGCGTATCGCGATCTGCATCTCTTCCCGGTGACGACGCCACAAGGGGTCGATTTTTACAGCTGCGCCCGAGGTGAACGTTATCACGTCAGCACACAGAGTGCCGCCGATGTCATCCTCGAACAGGCTCTGACGACGATCGACTACACCAAAGTTATCGAGCAGGCGTATACCGACGGCGTCCGGATTTTTCTGGAGATCGGCCCGGGCAATTCCTGCAGCCGGATGATCAGCAGCATTCTCGACGGCAGACCGCATATGACCAGAGCCGTCTGCTATCCCGGCCAGAAGCCGATCTCCCTGATTCTACGTCTGCTCGCCAACGCGCTGTCCGAGCGGGTGCCGGTCGATCTTTCCAGCCTCTACCCGGAGGCGATGAGACAGATCGACACAAGGAACAAACCAAAGATTCAGACCGTGATTGGCGGGAGACCATTTACGCCCCCTCTTTTACCAGAGGGACCCACTTCTGCTGCTGCGCAAGAAGAGCACACAGAGCCGTCGCCGGTAGCGGCACGTGACGAAGAGAGGTGCGACGAGACGCGGGATATGCAGTTTGAGAACCTTGCGCAATCGGCTGCGCCCGGCGACCCTCTGCTGGCGCAGATGACAACGACCGCAACCCTGAACGCCGACGCCCATGCCGCATATTTGAGCT
>JACUTX010000374.1 GCA_014859615.1 Desulfuromonadales bacterium
TCGGTCCGGCAACCGAGCGCGATAAGGTCGGAGACGGCTTCTATCTCTGGGGGGCACAGTTGGAACGATCTTTGACGGTATCGCCTTACTGGAGCCAGGCGGATATGCCTGCCCGCCGCGACTGGACCCGGAACCACTGGAACTATTCGATCGATTTCACAACGTCGACTTGGGGCAAGGCCCATGCTGCCGTCACATCTGCTGCAGTCGCCGGACCCGATCCGCAATCCGGGGCTGTTTACAAGTTAAATGAAGATTCGCAGGTCGGTAGTTCCTATATCTATCGCAGTAACCTCGCCATTGTTGCAGGGGAGCAGTATACCGCCTCTTTTTATCTCAAAGCCGCCCAAAAGAGTGCTGCAAAGATTTTGTTCTTCAGCACCAACGGCGCCTTTCCTGCCGGTGCGACGGCAATTGTTAATCTGCTCACCGGTGTCGTGACCCCGTCGGCGGGCATCGATGCTGCGACTGCTGTCGATATCGGTGGCGGCTGGTGGCGTTTCGATGCGACGAGTCGTGCGATCGGTTCCACCATGGACGGTCGCTTCGGGATCGGTCCGGCGGTTGAGACCAATGATGAGACTGCCGGCTTTTACCTCTGGGCGGCTTCTACTCGTAACTTTACCAAGACAAAGATCGCAGCTCTGCAAGATTGGACCAGCAGTGGTGCCGTCACTCTGAATCTGACCTGTGACGATGCCAGCCCGTATGGCTCAAATTCGGGTTGTGCATTCATGCAGTTTTCCAATGTCAGTGCAACCGGCCCATGGAGCGACTGGGAAGCTTATGCCGCGACGCGCAGCGGCTGGAACCTGACCGCAGGTGATGGCAAAAAAACCGTCTACGCCCGGTTCCGCGATGCAGCCCCGCAGCTCTCCGGCGTCGGAAACGTCTCGATTGATGCCAGCCGTGATGACATCTCCTTCGAGGCGACCGCGCCGACCGGATCTGTCGCTATCAATAGTGGCGATATCTGGACTCAATCAAATATCGTCACACTCGATCTCGTTTGCGACGATTCCGGGCTAAACTCGTCCGGCTGTTATCAGATGCGCTTCTCCAATATCAGCGCCGCCGGTCCCTGGAGCAGCTGGGAAGCTTACGCGACAACGCGCAGTGACTATGTTCTGCCAGCCGACGATCAGGCCGATGTGCCGGTCTTCGTGCAGTTCCGTGATCTCGCTTTGAATGCGACGCAACTGACAATCAGCGATACGATTCATATCGATAGTACACCGCCCGAGGTCTCCTATTTTGCGATCAATGCCGATGCGATCTGGACGAACAGTGCCACGGTCACACTCGATAATATCTGCGACGATTCTCTGACTGGCGGCTCCGGTTGTGACAAGATGCAGTTCTCTTACGACGGGGCGACCTGGGAGGGTCTGGAAAATTATGCCGCATCACGACCCGGCTGGCAGTTGACTGCCGGTGACGGGACCAAATATGTCTGGGCCCGTTTCATCGACCTGGCACAAAATGCGACCACGGTTGAAATCTGGGATAGTATCCAGCTCGACGCCACCCTCCCGACCGGTTCAGTGCTGATCAATGACGGGGCGGATGAAACCGGCACCAAGATTGTCACGCTCACCCTCAACTGTGCCGATCCTGACACAGATCCGACCACTGCTTCTGGCTGTGGTACAGTCGAATATTCTAATGACGGCAGCAACTGGCTGCCGGTGACTCCCGATCCGGTTGGAGTCAGTCCATTTTATCCTGAGTGGCCTCTCGA
>JACUTX010000074.1 GCA_014859615.1 Desulfuromonadales bacterium
GCCAGCCCGATCGCTCCGAGGCGAATCGCATTGGCACCGAAGGTGTTGGTTTCGATCAGATTGGAACCGGCAGCAACATAATCGGCATGCACCTGCCGCACCTGTTCCGGTTGCACCAGATTAAGATGCTCAAAGTTCGCATCGAGAGAGACACCCCGACTATACAGGAGCGTCCCCATCGCACCATCGCCAACCAGAATCTCGCGGCGCAACCGCTGTTTGATCGCTTCGGTTTTTTTATTTTGATCGGTTTGCATATCGAAACAAGCCAGATTGATTCGCCCACGAAAAGCGCGTCAAGCGGCTTTGTTCCTCCCGTTATTACGCAAGCTGGTGATCGCTTGCGTGTAGTTGTCCGCATTGAATACGGCACTCCCTGCTACAAACACATCCGCACCGGCGGCCGCCACCCGACCGATATTATCGGCCTTGATTCCCCCGTCAACCTCCAGTTCAACCGTCAGCCGACGCGATTCAATCATCTTGCGCAGGGCTTCGATCTTCGGCAGACAGGAATCGATAAACGATTGACCGCCAAAACCAGGATTGACCGTCATCACCAGCACCAGATCGAGCTCATCGAGAATCGCTTCGAGACTGTTAACCGGGGTTCCGGGGTTGATCGACACTCCGGCTTTTTTGCCGAGCGACTTGATCAGCTGTATGGTCCGATGCATGTGTGGCACCGCTTCCTGATGCACCACAATAATATCGGCCCCGGCAGCAGCGAATGCAGGGATGTAAAGATCCGGATTTTCAATCATCAAATGCACATCGAGCGGTTTTTTTGTCACCTTGCGCACGGCATCAACCACCAGCGGACCAATGGTGATATTCGGGACAAAGTGCCCATCCATAACATCGACATGGATATAATCGGCACCGGCCGCATCGATGGCGACAATCTCTTCGCCGAGCCGGGAAAAATCTGCAGAAAGGATAGAAGGGGCTATTTTAATCACAATGAAATCCTTTTCTAAAAGGGGGAGCTCCTTTTTTACCAGACTTAGGCGGCGTCACCCAAGGAAAAAAGGGAAAAGTGATCCAGACTGAATGCAACCTGTTAATAACTGCCGCAAAGGGTGAAAAGGCGCAATCAAGGGGCCAAAACAATTAATTTATCTTCTTGAAGCGTGCGGCAAAAAAGGCATCCATACCACCGTGCCGATGCGGATAACTGCGGAGCGTACCACGCTTTGTCATCAGCTCACGCCAGTGATCCGGCACCGACAGACGCAGATCTTCCAACCTGAACCCCGGCTGCGTCGCCAGAAAATCATCAACCACCTCATCGGTCTCTCTCGATGTAAAGGTGCAAACCGAATAGAGAAGAGTCCCACCCGGCTTGAGCAGCGGTGCAACCCGCCGCAAAAGAATTTTCTGCAAATCGGCAAGATCAGCAATATCGGCTGACGTCCGGTTCCAACGACTCTCCGGATTACGGCGCAACACCCCGAGTCCGCTGCACGGCGCATCGAGCAGAATCCGGTCGAGGCTTTCCGATTCAATAAAATCGGGAGCTTCGCTCAGATCGCAGATTCGCGCGTCGATAGCGCTGCAACCGAGACGTCGACTGCCATTTTTGATCAATTCAACCCGATGCGGATGTTTATCAAGAGCAATAATTCGGCTTTTGTTGGCCGTCAACGCCGCCAGATGGGTAGTCTTGCCGCCGGGGGCGGCACAACCGTCGAGCAGGGTCTCCCCCGCTTTTGCCGCGAGCAGATGCGCCATCAGCATACTCGCTTCATCCTGAATCTGATACAACCCCTCTTCATCACCCGGGAGGCGTCCTTCGCCACGCTGGTCGATGATCACCCCTTCCGGAGCGTACAGAGTCGGATGAGCCGGATGTCCTCCCTGCCGCAGCTGCGCAAGATAGCTGTCGCGATCGGTTTTCAGACTATTGACGCGCAGCGTGTAGGGGGCCGCCGTCGCCAGCGCCTCACCGAAAGCGATCGCCTCAACGTTCGACAGTTGCCGCATCAGCTCCTTGGCCAGCCAGACCGGCAGGGAACAGACATGCTGCAGATAGGGACGGGGGGTCTCCCGCGTCGGCCACTCTATGTTCGCACGCCCGCGGTCAAGAGAGCGTAATACGCCGTTAATCAGTCCGGAGACCCGATCCAGTCCCATCTTGCGGGCCAGATCGACGGTCGCATGCACGGCGGCATGGCTCGGAATTCGATCGAGCTCCAGCAGCTGGTAAGCACCGAGCCGCAACAACAGCAGCGCCGCCGGTTCCAGTCGCGAAAGCTGCTGCTTACAGAACGGCGCAAGAGCAAAATCGAGCCGACCCCGCAGACGCAACAGACCATAGACCAGTTCAGTAAGAAGCCCGCGCTCGCGCGCATCAAAGTCTGGATGTCGATGCAACCAGTTGTCGAGAAGAAGATCAGCATACCCCCCATCTTCGACCCGTTTTAATATTTCGTACGCGCCGAATCGGGCATCGATCTTTGCGGCAGGTTTCTGTTTTTCAGTCATAAGTTTTTCTTTTACACCAGGGGTAATCGTTCGTAAATGAAATGATGAAAAATATTGCAGCGAAAAGCAGCCTGACTCACGTCATTTATTTCACTATATTTCCTCTTGACATATCTGACCAAAAAGGTAAACTATTCACAGAACAGTAATTCTTCTTCAAGAGTGCGTAGTCCCTTTGCCCCACAGTCCCCCTCCTTGCTGTGGGGCTTTTTTTGTTCATGGTCAAAACCGCAAAAAACAATCGGCATGAAGAACTATTTTTTATCCTTGATGGATTTGCAGTGACACTCTTTATCAGAGCCGGATGCGGGGCGACAACCGCCGCGCAACCCTTTGCGTTTGAGGAGGAGTCCGGCCGCCAGACCGGCAAAGGCGAGCAGAAACAGGATCAGAGAGATGAAAAAAACTTTCATGGTTTCACCTCAGCATTTGCTGAAAAGCCGGGCTGACATAAATTTCAGTCGATTCATTCTCATGAACGATGAAATACGCCGCAATACGGTTTTTTTCGCAGAACAGCCGCCCTTTCTCTTCCCCCAGGACCATCAGCGCCGTCGCCAACGCGTCGGCACGGGCAGAGGTCGGATCGAGTACGGTCACCGAAGCGAGCTTATGGCGAATCGGTTTGCCACTCACAGGGTCAAGCGTGTGGGCGTAGCGTTGTCCGTCTTCGAGATAAAAATTGCGATAATTCCCGGAAGTAGCGAGAGCCGTATCCGTAAGGGGGAAAACCGTAGCGACTTCGCGTGCCTCTTCAATCGGCTTCTCAATGGCGATCTGCCAGGGGGAGCCGTCGCCGCGATAACCGGAAATTTGCAGCTCACCGCCGATTTCGACCAGATAATTACGGATCCCCTCTTGTTCAAGCACCGCCGCCAAAACGTCGACAGCATACCCCTTGGCCACCGCAGAGAGGTCGATCCGCAGTTTCGGAATCAGCTTTTTAATGGCGGCAGGCTCACGGCGCAGCTGAATGTTTGTATAGCCGACCAGCGCCAGGCTCGCGCGGACCTCCTCTTCAGTCGGGATGGTTTTCCTGCGCTTTGTCGCACCAAACCCCCAAAGCTCAATCAGCGGGCCGACACTGATATCAAAAGCGCCTTCGGTCAAACCACCGATCTTCAGCGAGAGTTCAATCACCTCTGCCGTCTCTTTTGAGATGGCAAACCAGTCCGTGCTGGTCTGATTGTTAAAACGTGAGATTTCCGACGCCGGGTCATAGGTCGACATCAGGCTATTGATCCGGTCGAGACCGTTTTGCAATTTTTGTCTCAGATCTGCCGGAACAGCCTGGTCCGGATCAGGGAGCATGGCGACTGACCAGGTAGTTCCCATGGTCAGACCGGAAAAGTGACGGGGGGAATCGGTCTGATTCTTCGGGCAGCCGCCGGTCAGAGCCAGCAGGAGCAAGGCGATGATCAGCCGAAAAATTTGATGCCGTTGCATATTAAAGATCTGCCAGTCCCTGCGCATGACGAACCATCCGCTTCAACGCTTTTTCTTCCTGATTTTTCAAGGTTAAAAACAGGTGGTGAGCCTCCTTCTCGCTACAGTGTTCAAGCAGATGGGTAAAGTAGAGGATAAGATTAACTTTGTAAGCCACCGCCGATTTTATAAGTTGATCGAGATCACTTTTTGCGGCGGCCTCAATTGTTTCGGGCCGGGCAGTCGGAAAACTGATTTCCACCCCTTTGAACCAGTGTTCGAGAACATGCGATGATGCGTTCTGACAGAACTCACCCAGCGCCAACGCCCGGTGCAGTTCGTGATCGATCAGGTAATCGAGCATCAGACGGACACGGGGCGAAACCTCATCTTCGGCCAGCGCCTGATAGTAGCGACCAACCGTGCGATGGTACTCCGGGATCAGATGCTGCAGCAGTGCTTTTGTCTGTTCATAGCGCATGGTCGCTCCTGATTAGAGTCCGAAATCATCGAACAGGATATTTTCCTGCTCAACCCCCAGATTGTAGAGCATCTCTGTCGCCGCCTTATTCATCATCGGCGGGCCGCAAAGATAATATTCGCAATCTTCCGGTGCCGGGTGATCGACCAGATAATGATCATACAGATACTGGTGAACAAACCCTGTCGCCCCCGTCCAGTGATCGTCGGGCAGCGGATCGGACAACACCAGCTCCCAGTCAAAGTTGGCACATTCTTGCGCCAGAGCATTAAACTCCTCGACATAGAACGCCTCACGCAGACTACGGGCCCCATACCAGAAAGATATTTTTCGTTTTGAATGCAGCCGTTTGAGCTGATCGAAAATATGCGAACGCATCGGCGCCATGCCGGCACCACCACCGATAAAGATCATTTCGGCATCGGTCTGTTTGGCAAAAAACTCCCCGTAGGGACCGGAGATGGTCACCTTGTCCCCCGGTTTCAGCGCAAAAATATAAGAAGACATCTGTCCGGGCGGAGCGTCGGGCGACGAGGGAGGGGGTGGCGAGACGCGCACGTTGAGCATGACGATCCCTTTTTCGTCCGGATAGTTGGCCATGGAGTAGGCACGCATGATCGGCTCATCGACGACCGAGCGATATTGCCAGAGATCGTACTTGTCCCAATCGTCTCTGAACCGTTCTGCAATCTCCATCTCTTTATAACCAACCGTGTGCGGCGGCGCTTCGATCTGAATATATCCACCCGCGCGAAAATCGAGATTTTCTCCTTCCGGCAGCTGCAGCACCAGCTCCTTGATAAATGTTGCGCGGCTCTCGTTGGAGCGGACGACACATTCCCATTTACTGATTGAAAAGATTTCAGGCGGAAGTTCAAGATCCATATCCTGCTTGACATTGACCTGACAGGAGAGCCGGTACCCCGCTTTTGCTTCCCGCCTGTTGATGTGAGCGGTCTCTGTCGGCAGGATTTCACCCCCCCCGTCTTTGATCTTGACCCGACACTGCCCGCAGGTTCCACCACCACCGCAGGCTGACGGGATATAGATATCGTGATCACCTAAAAGGGTGAGCAGTTTCCCCCCGGGCTCAACCTTTAGACTCTTCTCTTCATCCGAATTGATCTTCAGAATCACTTCTCCAGACGGAATCAGCCATGATCGGGTGATCAGGATCAGAACAACCAGAATCATCACGATTCCGGTGAAGAAGAGGACACCTAAACTTATTTCAATCATTATCTCTACCGTTTATCGTCTTCACAACTGAATCCCTGAAAAGGCCATGAACGCCATCGACATCAGACCGACGATCATAAAAGTGATCCCGAGCCCGCGCAGACCGGGAGGGACATCAGCGTATTTCATTTTTTCGCGGATCCCCGCCAGGGCGACAAGCGCCAGAGCCCAGCCGGTCCCACTCCCGAAGCCAAAGACAATGCTCTCGGCAAAGTTGTAATCACGCTCCACCATAAAGAGAGAACCGCCGAGAATCGCACAGTTCACCGTGATCAACGGGAGAAAAACCCCGAGAGCATTATAGAGTGCAGGAAAATAGCGGTCGAGCACCATTTCGAGAATCTGCACCATGGCGGCGATCACCCCGATATAGCAGATCAGGCCGATAAAGGTAAGATCCATACCCTCCAGCCCGAGCCAAAAGAGAGCCCCCTCCTTGAGCAGATACTGGTAGATCAGATTGTTCGCCGGCACAGTAATCGTCTGCACCACAATCACGGCGATACCGAGGCCGACGGCGGTGTCGACCTTTTTGGAGACCGCAAGAAACGTGCACATCCCGAGAAAAAAGGCGAGCGCCATATTCTCGATAAAAATCGATTTAATAAAAAGGCTCAGATAATGTTCGATCACTTAATTATCCTCTTCGATCTGATCGGTTTTCCAGCTGCGCAAAGCCCAGATCAGCAGTCCAATGATAAAAAAAGCACTCGGTGGAAGGAGCATCAAACCGTTGGCAAGATACCATCCGCCGTCGCTTGTGGTCGGCAAAAAAACGGTCCCGAGCAGTTTTCCGGCACCGAGCAGTTCGCGAAAAAATCCGACGATGACCAGAACCAGACTGTAACCAAGACCATTGCCGATCCCGTCGAGAAAACTTAAACCCGGCGAGTTCTTCATGGCAAACGCTTCCGCCCGACCGAGGACGATGCAGTTGGTAATGATCAGACCGACGAAAACCGAAAGCTGTTTACTGATGCTGAAGGCATAAGCCTTCAGAAACTGATCGACAATAATAACCAGGGTGGCGATGATGGTCATCTCAACGATAATGCGAATACTCCCGGGAATCTGCTGCCGGATCAGACTGACCGATAAATTGGAGAAGGCGATGACAAAAGTGACGGCCAACGCCATGACGAGGACAGTCTCCAGTTTGGAGGTGACCGCCAGGGCTGAACAGATCCCGAGGATCTGCAGTCCGATCGGATTTTTATTAAAGAGAGGGTCGAGTAAAACATCTCTGGCTCGGGTCATGGTTTGACTCCCTCCTGCCGTAATTTTTCAAGAAAAGGGGCATAACCATCCGCCCCCATCCAGTACTGAAGCAAATGACTCACCCCGCGCGCGGTCAGTGTCGCCCCGGCCAGACCATCGACCTGGTATTGAAAATTCTCAGCACTTTTGTCGACCTGCCCTTTGAGCACTTCAATCCGAACCCGGCCCGTCTCATCATAGATTTTTTTACCCGGCCACTGACTTTTCCAGCCTGGATTGTCGATTTCACCCCCGAGACCCGGTGTTTCACCATGTTCGTAAAAAGCAAAACCGTTGACCGTGTTCAAATCGGCACTCAGAGAGATGAAGCCGTACATCGTTGACCAGAGCCCCTTGCCATGGACCGGTAGAATCAACTGCCGCAGCCGCCCCTCCTCCCTCACCAGATAGACATTTTTGTAACGTGACCGCTTTTTGATATCGGCAAGATCGATCTCCTGAGGAATCAGACGGTTGGTTTCCGGGAGACGCGCCGCGGCGCGGCTATCGAAGGTGGCGGCATCAAACTCGGCGGTAAAATCTCCGCTCTGCAGATCGACGATCCTGGCCTCGATTGTACTGAATTGATCCTCAACCGGGATACCGGCATCGTAGAGCCCTGCCGCTAAAAGGATATTTCTCCTTTTCTCTTCGAGCTTGTTCTGTTCCTGACGACTACTCAGCCCTACAGCCGCAGCCGAAACCAGAATGGAGCAGACCACACAGAGGAGAAAGGCAACCGTCAGGACTTTTGCGGTACTATCCCTGGACATGCTGCAACCTCCGCTTGATATGAAACTTGAGAACCAGTTGATCGATCACCGGCGCAAAAACATTACCGAACAGAATAGCGAGCATCATCCCTTCCGGGAAGGCCGGATTAACCACCCGGATCATGATACAGAGGCTGCCGATCAGAAAGCCGTAGAGCCATTGTCCCTCTTGGGTCATCGCACCGGAGACCGGATCGGTCGCCATAAAAACCAGACCAAAAGCGAGCCCGCCTAAAACCAGATGCCAGTGTGGAGCGAGACCAAACATCGGGTTCGTACCGCTGCCGATCAGGTAAAAAAGCGTCGAGAGAGCGGTCGCGCCGATCAGGCCGGAGAGCATGATCCGCCAGGAACCGATGCCGGTAAAGATTATCACCGCCGCGCCAAACAGACAGGCAAGAGCTGACGTCTCCCCCATGGAGCCGGGGATGGTGCCGATAAAAGCATCAAACCAGCTGCTGACGGCAATCACCGCCTGTCCCCCCCCTTCGGCAGCACGACTCAACGCGGTTGCGCCGCTGAAACCATCGACCGCGGTCCAGACGCTGTTGCCAGAGATCTGCGCCGGATAGGCAAAAAAGAGGAAGGCGCGACCGGTCAGCGCCGGATTGAGAAAATTTTTGCCGGTGCCGCCGAAAATCTCCTTGCCGATCACCACCCCGAAGCTGATTCCGAGCGCCACCTGCCAGAGCGGCAGGGTCGGCGGGCAGATCAGCGGAAAGAGCGAACCGGTAACCAGAAAACCCTCATTGATCTCGTGTCGCCGAACGATACTGAAAAACGCTTCCCAGAGGCCTCCGACGATATTGGTCACCAGATAGATCGGGATGAACCAGGCCGCCCCCAAAAGCAGATTATCAAACAGCGAATCCGGGTTGCCGCCGTAGCCGAGCAGCGCAAGGAGGGCGCCGCGCCACCCGTCAACGCTCCCGCCGGTGAGCTGCAGGGCGCTGTTCGCCTGAAAGCCGGTGTTCCAGATCGCCATAAAGAAACAGGGGAGAAGAGCGATGACAACAGTGATCATAACCCGTTTCAGATCGATAGCATCACGCACGTGCGGCCCCGTAAGCGTCACGTCGCCAGGCGTATAGATAAAACTGTCAGCCGCTTCGTAAAGAGGGTAAAGACGGTTTAATTTCCCCCCCTTTGCGAAGTGGGGTTGCAGCATCTTCAATAGTTTACGCACTCTGTTTATTACCCTTCTGCTTCGATCTGTTGCAGGGCCTGCCGCAGATGAGAACCGTAATCGATCTTCCCGGAGCAGACAAAACTACACAAGGCAAGATCCTCTTCATCAAGTTCCAGACAGCCGAGACCTTGCGCCAGATCCGTATCGAGAGTGAGAAGCGAACGTAAGAGCCAGGTCGCCTTGATATTAAGTGGCATCACCTTCTCAAAAGCACCGATCGGCACCATGGCGCGCCGACTCCCGTGCGTGCTGGTTGTCAGCGCCAGCGGACGACGTGGCAAAAGCGACGCCGCAAAAACCCGCTTCACCGAAAAAGATTTAAACCCCGGCATCAACCAACCGAGAAATTTGCGTTGCGCGTCCTCTTTGAGGACCGAGACCTGATTATGATAACGACCAAGAAAATCACTCGCCTCAACCGCCCTGTAACCGCTTAACACCGACCCTGAAATGATACGATTCTCACCGGGCAAGAGCTGATTTGCCACCAGCTCTGAGAGACAGGCACCAACGCGGGTACGGAGCAGACGCGGGTATTTAACCGACGGTCCACAGAGCGCAACCACTCTTTCGGTCAGAATTTTCCCGGTGAGAAACAGATGGCCGATGGCAAGCACGTCCTGATAGCCGATGTGCCAGACCGTGCGCTTTTGGTCGACCCGCTCCAGAAAATGGATATGGGTCCCGACCAATCCGGCCGGGTGGCAGCCGGAAAACTCGCTCACCGTGATCCCCGCAGGCGCTGCGATCTGCGCCGCAGGCTCTTTACAAAGATAGACCTTACCGTCTGTCAGCCGACGGATCAGTTGCAGCCCCGCTGAAAACTCTGCCGCCTTGTCGGAAATTATCAGCTCTGGATCGGCCGCCAGCGGGTTGGTATCCATGGCCGTGACAAACAGAGCCGCCGGTCGACTCCCCGGCACCGGAACCTTGCTGTAGGGACGGGTGCGCAGTGCGGTCCACAAACCGGAGTCGAGCAGTCGCTGTTCAACCTCTTCAGCGGTGAGCTGGTCGAATTGATCCGCATTTGTCGTCGGAAAGGTCTTTTCTTCACTCCCGGAAATCGCGATCACCAGGGAGAGAAAAGCGCGTCGTTCCCCCCGATTGATAGCAACCACCTTGCCGGAGGCCGGTGCGGTATAGACAATTTTCGGATGCTTTTTATCAGAGAAGAGCGGCTGGCCAAGAATCACCTGATCCCCCTCCGCAACCATCAGGGTCGGCTTCATATCGTGATAATCTCTCCCGACAAGAGCGACATGCGCAACCTCAGAAGCGACCTCGACCTGCATCACAGGTGCGCCACGCAGAGGGAGATCAAGCCCTTTTTTAATCTGGATCATGGAAGAACCTTTGGCTGGAAGATTAAGGGCCACGCAAAACTGACTACCGTAAGTTACGCAACTCCGCAAAAAG